>JAGCNQ010000126.1 GCA_017645845.1 Bacteroidaceae bacterium | reverse complement strand
CTCCGAAAGGGTCTGCAGGTGAAACTCATGGTCAAAGTCAACTTCCATGAACAATATGGTTACTCGCTCAATATCCTCGACATCGACTCAACATTCACCCTAGGCGATCTCGCAAAAAGAAGAAGGGAGATTCTCCTGCAACTGGAGCAGGATGGCATATTGCACGACAATCAGGAACTTCCATTGCCTCGATTGCTCAGGCGTATTGCTGTCGTCAGCAGCGCCACAGCTGCAGGTTATGGCGACTTCTGCAACCAATTGGAACAGAACGACTACGGCTTCCAC
This sequence comes from Bacteroidaceae bacterium, assembly GCA_017645845.1. Lineage (GTDB taxonomy): Bacteria > Bacteroidota > Bacteroidia > Bacteroidales > Bacteroidaceae > Physcousia. The sequence continues at coordinate 9,035 of JAGCNQ010000126.1, read as the reverse complement.
TTCGAAGCACAGCTCTTTCCTGCCGTCATGCAGGGAGAGCAAGTGCCGGAAAGCATCATCAACGCCCTCGAAGAGATACTAACAGTTTCCACAGAGATACCTTTTGACCTTGTGGTAATCATCCGTGGAGGTGGAGCCAGCAGCGACCTGAGCGACTTCGACAGCTATGAACTGGCTACCTGCATCGCGCAATATCCATTACCCGTCATTACTGGCATCGGACACGAGCGGGACGAGACGGTTCTTGATTATGTGGCTCATACCCGAGTAAAGACCCCGACTGCCGCAGCAGCATTCATCATCGAGCATCAGGCTGAGGAGGCGGCTTTGCTTGATGACCTCTACCAGCGCATCACCAGTTTTGCAGGAGAGAGAATCCAACGCGAGAAGCAATTACTGGATCATCTAAAGACAGTTCTGCCTCTGCTCTTCATGAGCTTCTACCAAAAGCAGCAGAACAGGTTTGCACTCCTAGCTCAGCGTTTGACGAGCACAGTTGGAATACGTCTCGAACGTGAACCAAGTAGGCTTCAAATACTATATCAAAGACTAGTTTCTAATAGTAGTCAACGTATTGAAAAAGAAGAACATCGCATGCAAATAATGAAGCAACGCTTTCAATCTCTTGATCCAAAACTTCTCTTGAAGCGGGGCTACACCATCACCACTTGTGGCGGCAAAATCGTTCGCAGCATCGATGGCCTAATGGAAGGGGATGTGTTGACAACAAGTATTGAATACGGAGAAATTTATTCAAAAGTAGTATTATGCAAGAAGAATTGACTTACGAACAGGCCATGAAGAAACTCGAAGTGATGGCCACGCAGATGGAACAGGGTGAGATAGGCATCGACGAAATGGCAGAGCGCCTTAGTGAAGCCCAGAAGTTGATGAAGTATTGTCACGAAAAACTCTATGAAGCAGAAAAAAACTGCAAATCTTTGCTGAATGTCGAGGAAAAGACGTAAATTTGCAAAGCAAATTCGGATTAAAGATTAGATATTCATTAGTTATGAAGGAAATAGATTGGAGTAACCTCTCGTTTGGTTACATGAAGACAGACTACAATGTGCGCTGTTATTATCGCAATGGTGCTTGGGGAGAAATAGAAGTTTGCAGCGAGGAGACGATTCCTATCCACATGGCTGCCACTTGTCTGCACTATGGACAAGAAGCTTTCGAAGGATTGAAAGCCTATCGTTGTCCTGATGGCAGGGTACGTGTCTTCCGTAGTGATGAGAACGCTGCCCGACTGCAGAGCACTTGTCGCGGCATTCTCATGCCTGAACTTTCTACTGAAAAGTTCAACGAGATGGTAGATAAGGTAGTTCGCCTCAATGAGCGATTCATTCCACCATACGAGAGTGGCGCAACGCTTTACATCCGTCCTCTGCTTATCGGAACAAGTGCACAGGTGGGTGTGCATCCTGCTAACGAGTACCTCTTCCTTATATTTGTAACCCCCGTAGGTCCATACTTCAAGGGTGGATTTGCCACCAATCCCTACGTCATTATTCGTGAGTACGACCGCTCTGCACCTCTAGGTACAGGCATCTACAAGGTGGGCGGCAACTATGCAGCCAGCCTCCGCGCTAATAAGATGGCGCACGATCTTGGTTATAGTTGCGAGTTTTATCTTGATGCGAAGGAAAAGAAATATATGGACGAATGCGGTGCAGCTAACTTCTTTGGTATCAAGAATAACACGTATGTTACTCCAAAGAGTTCCAGCATTTTGCCCAGCATTACCAATAAAAGTCTCATGCAATTGGCAATGGACCTCGGAATGAAGGTGGAACGTCGTCAGATTCCCGAGGAAGAACTTGCCACTTTTGAAGAGGCAGGAGCATGTGGAACAGCAGCCGTTATCAGTCCTATCGAGCGTATCGATGACCTCGACACCAAGCAGAGCTTCGTTATTAGCAAAGATGGTCAGCCAGGTCCTATCTGCCGCAAGCTCTATGAAAAGCTCCGTAATATCCAGTATGGTATCGAGTCTGATGTACACGGCTGGACGCGTGTAGTCATTTAGCCTTCTCGATGGAGATTCAGAAATTACAGAGCATCTTTGCCAAACATCCTGGGGTAAAATCCCTTGCGGCGGCATTGCATAGATGCTCTAATAAAACCATACAACTTTCTGGTCTTCATGGGAGTTCTGCGCCAATTATATTTGCCTCTCTTGCCGAGAAGGCTCCACAAGTGCTGAATGTTCCTTACGTCTTTGTGCTTGATGACGAGGAAGAGGCTGGCTACTTTTATCATGATCTCACACGGATGCTCGGCGAGCAGCAGGTACTCTTTTTCCCGAGTAGTTACAAGCGGGCTATCAAGTTCGGGCAGCGCAATGCTGGGCAAGAGATTCTGCGTACAGAAGTCCTGTCGTGTCTCTCGTCGGAAGTTTTACCGCTCTTCATAGTTACCCATCCGCAGGCGCTCTCCGAACTGGTCGTAACCCGGCAGAAACTCAGCGAGCAAACCATGACCATCAGAGTAGGGGAGCGTGTGGATATTATGTTCGTTCAGGAGACGTTGCTTGCTTTTGGCTTCCATCGAACCGATTATGTCTACGAGCCTGGGCAGTTTGCTGTTCGCGGCAGTATCATTGATGTATATTCTTTCTCCCACGAATTGCCTTTCCGCATTGATTTCTTTGGAGATGAGGTAGATAGCATCCGTACTTTCGAGGTGCACAGCCAGCTGAGCCGCGACCGTCAGCAAAGCATTACAATAGTGCCTGAACTAAAGGGGTCAACTGTTAACGGACAGCAGGCAACAGAGAGTTTCCTGAAGTTTCTGCCTGAAAATGCGATTCTTGTTCTAAAAGACATGTTGTTCCTTTGCGACATAATTGAACAGACTTATAAAGAAGGTTTCAGTCAGCAGGCAGTCGTTGAAGGATTAGAGATTAGGGATGAGGGATTGGAGAAGGATTCTTTGCTTGTTCAGCCCGAGGTCTTTCGCGAGCAGATTGTCGGATTCCGACGTATCGAGCTAAAAGCCTCTCCTTCACGGGAAACCTCGGAGGGGTCTGTCATCCAATTCCACACCCATCCTCAGCCCGTTTTCCACAAGAATTTCGACCTGCTCATCTCTGCTTTCCGGAAAATGCAGGATGAGGGAACTGATCTTTATATCCTGGCCGACAGCCAGAAGCAAACTGACCGCCTGGAGAATATCTTCCACGATAAAGAAACCGGCATTCAGTTCACACCTGTTGACCACGCTTTACACGGCGGCTTCAGCGACAATGATTTGCACGTTGCATTCTTCACCGACCACCAAATCTTCGACCGCTTCCATAAGTACAACCTGCGTAGCGAACGAGCTATGGGCGGTAAAGTTGCGCTGACACTGAAGGAGTTGCAACAGTTCGAAGTGGGTGACTATGTGGTGCATATCGACTATGGCATAGGGCGTTTCGGAGGCTTGGTACGTATGCAAAACGGCGACCAAGTGCAGGAAGTCATCAAGATTATCTATTCTGGTGACGATACAGTCTATGTTTCCATCCACTCCCTGCATAAGGTTTCGAAATATAAGGGCCGCGAAGGCGAACCTCCGCGCATCAGTCATATCGGTACGGGTGCTTGGGAGCGCATGAAAGAGCGCACGAAGAAGAAAATCAAGGACATTGCCCGCGACCTCATCCTGCTCTATAGCCGTCGTCGCGAGGAGAAAGGTTTTTCTTTCAGTCACGATAGCTTCATGCAACACGAACTCGAAGCCAGTTTCCTTTATGAAGATACGCCTGACCAGCTGAAAGCGACACAGGATGTAAAGTCCGATATGGAGCGGCAGCGCCCGATGGACCGTCTGGTATGTGGCGACGTTGGATTTGGTAAGACGGAAGTGGCAATCCGGGCTGCCTTCAAAGCCTGTGTCGATAACAAACAGGTAGCGGTACTTGTGCCGACTACTGTGCTGGCCTACCAGCATTTCTGTACCTTCACGAGCCGTTTGAAAGACTTTCCGGTCAAGATCGAATACCTGACGAGGGCTCGCACGCCTCAGCAGACGAAGCAGATACTTGAAGGTCTGAAGGATGGTTCTGTGAATATCATCATTGGTACCCACAAACTTATTGGTAAGAGTGTTAAATTCAAGGATTTGGGGCTGCTCATCATCGACGAGGAGCAGAAGTTCGGCGTTTCGACCAAAGAAAAGCTTCGCCAGCTCAAGACCAACGTTGACACCCTTACGCTGACTGCCACTCCTATTCCGCGCACCTTGCAATTCTCGCTCATGGGAGCCCGAGACCTGAGTGTCATTCAGACACCGCCGCCCAACCGCTACCCAATCCAGACACAACTCTGCTGCTTTAGTGCCGAAGTTATTGCCGAAGCCATCGAGTTTGAAATGAGCCGTAGCGGACAGGTTTTCTTCGTCAACAACCGCATCAGCCAGTTGCCAGAACTTGCCGCACTTGTCGAAAAGCATGTGCCTGATGCCCGAGTCGCCGTTGCTCATGGAAAGATGCCGCCTGAGGAACTGGAGAAGATTATGGTCGATTTCACTAACTATGACTACGATGTTCTGATTTCCACCACTATCATTGAGAGCGGTCTGGACATTCCCAATGCCAATACAATCATAATAAACGGCGCACATAATTTCGGCCTGTCCGACCTGCATCAGATGCGAGGCCGTGTGGGACGTTCCAACAAAAAAGCTTTCTGCTATCTGCTGGCACCGCCACTCTCGGCTCTTAATATCGATGCTCGCCGTCGCTTGCAGGCTATCGAGAATTTCTCCGATTTGGGCAGCGGCATACATATCGCCATGCAAGACCTCGACATTCGTGGTGCGGGCAACCTGCTTGGGGCCGAACAGAGTGGTTTTATCGCTGACCTCGGTTACGAAACTTATCAGAAGATTCTTTCACAGGCTGTCACAGAGTTGCGTAATGACGAGTTCCACGAACTCTATGCCGAAGAGGTGCGTGAAGGTAATATTGTAGAAAGTACGGAGGTTGTAGATGATTGCCAACTTGACAGCAATTTGCCAATGTATTTCAGCGAAGATTATGTTCCTACAAGCAGCGAACGTATGCTCCTCTACCGCGAGCTTGACGGTATGGAACGCGATGAGGATGTAGAGCGGTTCCGTCAGCGTATGATAGACCGTTTCGGACCGCTTCCGCAGGAGGCAGAAGACCTTCTACGTGTTGTCACCCTTCGCAGGCTCGGCAAACATTTCGGCTGCGAACGCATCGTCCTAAAACAAAACCCGGCTGCCACAGGGAAAGCAAAAGCTGGTTATGCAAGACTTTTCTTCGCTCCAGACGATGACAACCCCTTCTACGAGGGACGTATCTTCGGGCAGATTGTCGATTTTGCTACAGCCAATGCCTATCGTTGCCACTTCAAACTCGACAAAGGCAAGAAGAGTCTCCTCATCGACGATGTCAATACCATTGGCGAAGTAGTTGAACTATTGAAACAGATAAGCGGTCCCTCGCAAACTCTCCGAAAGGAGGAGAATAACTATGTAGCTCAAGCCTGATAAAGTCAACTATGAACTCTTAACTCATAACTCAAGGATATGCTCAAGCATCTAACCATCAATAATTACGTTCTTATCGAGAAACTCGATATCGACCTGCAGCCTGGTTTCTCCGTCATGACTGGCGAGACTGGTGCCGGTAAGTCCATCATCCTCGGCGCCTTAGGTCTGCTTATGGGGCAGCGTGCCGATTCTGGGAGCATTATGCCTGGTGCCGCAAAATGTACTGTTGAGGGTATTTTCGACATTGAGGGGTATGCTATGCAGGATATCTTCGAGGAAAACGAATTGGATTACGAGTCCACCGAGTGTATCCTTCGCAGAGAAGTCGCAGCAAATGGCAAGAGCCGTGCTTTTGTCAACGACTCTCCTGTCAACGTTTCTGTCCTTCGTCAGATTGCCCTTCGTCTATTGGATATTCACTCGCAACATAGCAATCTGTTGCTCGAAAATCCTGCTTTTCAACTTGGCATCGTCGATACTGTTGCCGACCATTCCGACCTGCTGGGGAAGTACTGCGAGGTTTATGCCCGAATTACAGAAGCCCGCCGCCAGCTTCGCGAGGCAGAAGAGAACTTGGCAAAGCGGCAAAGCGATGAGGATTATCTTCGTTACCAGCTTGACCAGCTTGACGAGTTCAAACCCCAACCTGGTGAAGACGAGGAATTGCGACAGTTGCAGAGTGCACTTTCTCATGCAGAAGACATCAAGATTGCTTTGTCCGGAATAGATGCTTTGCTTAATGGCAGCGACGGAGAGGGTGGGGCAGGAGCTATTGAAGTTCTGCGCCGTTCTGGCCAGACAATGCAACAGATTACACGTGTTTATCCTTCCATTGAGGACTATATGAATCGCCTCGAAAGTGTTGTTATAGAGGTTCGAGACATTGCCGGAGACATCAGCAGTCTTGCAGAGGATGTGGAATACAATCCGGCTCGCCTGCAGCAGGTCACGGAGAGGCTGGACAATCTCTTCTCCCTCGAACAGAAACATCATGTCAGTTCATCGGAGGAACTCATCGCACTTGCAGAAAATATCCGTTCACAACTCGCTTCACTTGCTGATTCAGAAGACAATATACAGGTATTACGGCAGCAGATTGCCATCGATACTGAGCAGGCTTCAAAGCTTGCCGAGAAACTTTCTGTCAATCGTACGAAGGCGGCCAAGCAAGTGGAGAAGCTGGTGAAGGAGGCACTTGTAGCAATGGATATGCCTGCCGTGTTGTTCAATGCCGAAGTGTCGAAGGCGGACAAACTCCTCCCTTCAGGACAAGACCTTGTGACTTTCCTCTTCTCGGCCAATAAGAGTATGGCTCCGCGACCCTTGGCCGACGTGGCGAGTGGTGGTGAGATGTCGCGTGTGATGCTTGCGCTGAAGGCTTTGACGAGCAAGCAAACGCACCTTCCGACCATCATTTTCGACGAGATAGATACTGGTGTGAGCGGTAAGGTAGCCAGTTCTATGGCACAGATTATGGCACAGATGAGCAGCGGTGCAAGTCAGCAAGTGCTTGCCATCACCCACCTGCCGCAGATTGCTGCAAAGGGGAATGTACATTACTTCGTCTATAAGGAAGATGAAGGTGGACGCACGCTGACCCGCATTCGCCAGCTTGACCCAGAGCAGCGCATCACCGAACTGGCTCACATGCTCAGCGGCAGTACCGTAACCGAGGCAGCGATGGAGAATGCACGGCAATTGTTGAGTGAAGTGTGAAGAATTTGCTGCCTCTGTCAACAGAAAAAGTAAATAGTTAATGGTCAATGTTCAATGTTCAATGGTTAATGGTGAATAAGGTACGCGCATACATAGAACGTGAAATCGGTTTGAAGGTCTTCCCTAAAGCGGGAGATTCAGATGGGGGCTGTGTGCTTGTCGCCCTCAGCGGTGGAGCTGATTCCACGGCATTGCTGCTCATCATGAAGGAACTGAGGTGCAAAGTCGAGGCATTGCATTGCAACTTCCATTTGCGTGGCGAGGAGTCCGACCGCGACCAGGCCTTTGTCGAAGAGCTTTGCAGGCAGCAGCAAGTTCCTTTGTCTGTGCGTCACTTCCAGACGGAAGAAGAGGCCAAGCATCGAGGCATCAGTATCGAGATGGCTGCCCGCGACCTCCGTTACGAGTGGTTCCGCGAAGTACAAGCAGAGAAAAACTCAACGGTCAACGGCCAATGTCTCATCGCTATTGCTCATCATCGTGACGACCAGGCAGAAACGCTCCTACTCAACCTGCTTCGTGGCACTGGATTGCGCGGTTTGGCTGGTATGCATCCCATGCACGATGGCATCATTCGTCCGCTGCTTTGTCTGAGTCGTGAGGAGATACTTGCCTATCTCGAGCAGAAGGGACAGTCCTATGTCACCGACAGTACCAATTCCGAGCGCATTGCCCAACGTAACCGCATACGTCTCGACCTCATGCCTTTGCTTCAGAGCATCAATCCTACTGCCGTCGAGCACCTCAGTCTCGCTTGCGACATAGTCCGTCAGAGCCTGCCATATTATAAGAAAGGAATAGAAGCGGCCTTCAAGGAACATGGCATCACCGAAGATACTTTCCCGCTTTCAGTTTTAATTCCTGACCATCCCGACGACCCGATTCCTAATCCTTTGTTGCACGAATGGCTTGCCGGCAAGGGCTTCAACGGCACACAGGAGGAGGAGATTCTGCAAGCCGCCAAAAGCGAAGTTGGCAAGATGTGGCACTCAAGGACACTCAATGGCCAATGTTCAGAGGTCAAAGGCTACACCGTTCTTCGTGACCGTGAGTCCCTGAAACTCGCACCCATATCGCCTGATCATTCTCCACTCTTTACTCTTCATTCTTCACTCGTTTCCACCATTGGCGAGACTGGCCCTAACATTGCCTACTTCGATGCCGACCTGCTGACTGCGCCCATAGAGGTGCGTCCTGTTCGCGAAGGTGATGCCTTTGTACCCTTTGGCATGAAGGGGAGGAAGCTGGTAAGTGACTATCTGACCGACTGCAAGGTTGACCGTCTGGAGAAGGCGAAGCAGTATGTTGCCACTTGTGGGGACGATATTATATGGCTCATAGGCCATCGCAGCGACAACCGCTATCGTGTCACAGCATCAACGACACGCATCCTCAAACTTTACTTTTAATTTTCATTCCGTTTTTTACTTTCATTTTCAACTGGCATTTTGGAAAATTATTTCCATTTTGCTGCCTCTGGAGTCTGCACGTGCGGTTCCCGGGATTGTGCAAGTGTAGGCTCGGAGAGTCTGCAAAAAGCAGGTTCGCGCTGGATTTAAATCCAGCGCAAAGGTACGACACTCCCATTGCGGTCTACGAATAAAAAGCCAACTTTTTTATATGTTGTATAGCATATTTCAAAAAAGATTTTTTATAGAAAATAGTTTTACAGTTGTCAACTAAACCAGGAAAATGTCAACCATATCAGGAAAAGACAGGGTATTGCTACAGTGCTACAATTGCTACAGTTCATTTTCTGGTTACACACATCCTCAAATTATGCTTTATATTATATATATTATATATAATAT
>JAGCNQ010000125.1 GCA_017645845.1 Bacteroidaceae bacterium | reverse complement strand
TCTCTAACGAAGATGGAAGTCTTTGGAAGACAAAGAGATAACGTAAGGGAAAAGAAGAAAGTTTCAAAACCCAAACGGATCACTCTTTAAAAACAAAAAAGGACACCGCAGTGTCCTTTTTTTGTTTACCCCCTACTCCTCAAGATACTTACGAATGGTTTTGATACATAGGTCACTGCTGACAGGCTTTGACAGGAAATCAACACATCCTGCCTGCATCGCCAACTGACGGTCGCTGTCGAAAGCGTTAGCCGTCAATGCAATAACTGGGAGATCGGGATGTTTCTCCTTGATGGCTTTCGTTGCCTCCAAACCGTCCATGACAGGCATCTTGATATCCATCAGCACCAAATCATAGGTATTGACATCCGTCAATTCCACTGCTTCCTTGCCATTCTTGGCACGGTCATAAGCATAATACTTCTTCAAGATGTAGGTCATCAGGATAAAGTTGCTGTCATTGTCTTCCGCTACTAAGATCTTCTTCATATCACTCTCTTTTTTTCTATAGATAGTTTTTTTGATTCATTTATATCTTAATAATTCACAAAATTACAACTTTAATTTGAAAAAGCAAGTTTTTCATCTTTTTTTTAACTAATTTTGCATCAGAAAAGTAAATTACTTAAACAAATAATCAAAAAAAACAATGAAATTAAGATTTTCCGTCAGTTTTCTGACACTCTTTTCTGCCCTCATTTTGTCTGCTCAGACACACATGATGGAAGTGAACACAAAAAAGATCGGTGCCCCTGTACAGTCGACCATGTATGGAATCTTCTTTGAAGACATCAACTACGCTGCTGATGGTGGTCTATACGCAGAGATGGTAAAGAACCGCTCGTTTGAATTCCCCCAAAGTCTGATGGGTTGGCGCGCCTATGGAAAGTTTGAGGTGCGCAATGATGGTCCTTTCGACCGCAATCCCCACTACGTACGTCTGGCTTACTCCGGCCATCGAGACAAGTTCACGGGTCTGGAGAATGAAGGATTCTTCGGCATCGCCGTGAAGAAAGATGCCACCTATCGTTTCTCTCTTTGGGCCCGTTGCCCCGAGGGTGGAAAATCGACGCTCGAAGTGAGTCTTGTAGACAATGATACGATGGATGAGGACCAGCGTTTCGCAACAGTGAAGGTAAACATCAGTGGTAAAGACTGGAAGAAGTATACGGCAGAACTGAAAGCTCCCCGCACAGAGGCCAAAGGCGCCCTGCGTATCTTCCTGGCAGGTGATAAGGCAACCACCGATGTGGAACATATCTCACTCTTCCCCACCGACACGTGGAAAGGTCGTGAAAACGGTATGCGCAAAGACCTGGCACAGGCTCTCTATGACATGCATCCCGGTGTATTCCGCTTCCCTGGTGGTTGTATCGTAGAAGGAACAGATCTGGAAACGCGCTACCAATGGAAGAACAGCGTAGGTCCCGTTGAGAACCGTCCGCTGAACGAGAACCGCTGGCATTACACCTTCGGTTATCGTTTCTTCCCCGACTACTACCAGAGCTACGGTCTTGGTTTCTTCGAGTTCTTCCAGCTCTGCGAGGACTTCGGCTGTGAGGCACTGCCAGTGATCAGCTGCGGACTGAGTTGTCAGTTCCAGAACCCTGACCCTACGAAACCTGGTGTACACGTAGCTGTTGACGATCTCGACAGTTATATTCAGGACGCTCTTGATCTGGTGGAATTTGCGAATGGACCGGTAGAATCTAAATGGGGTAAGGTACGTGCAGACATGGGTCATCCAGAGCCCTTCAACCTGAAGTTCCTCGCCGTAGGTAATGAGCAGTGGGACTACGATGAGCAGCACGGCGGCTACGGTCCGGTCTTCACCGAGCGTCTGAAGAAGTTCAATGCCGCTCTCCGCGCCAAATATCCCGATTTGAAACTCATCGGTACCACAGGCCCCAATTCTGAGGGTTGGGACTTCGACCTGCTGCAGCCCCGTATGAAGGAGCTGAAGGTAGACCTTTACGACGAGCACTACTATCGTAACGAGCAGTGGTTCCTTTCACATGGGCTGCGTTATGACAGCTACGACCGCAAGGGCCCGAAGGTATTTGCTGGTGAGTATGCCTGCCACGGCAGCAACAACCACAAGTGGAATCACTATTATACCTCTTTATTAGAGGCTGCGCACATGACAGGTATCGAACGTAATGCCGATATCGTTCACATGGCCACCTATGCTCCGCTCTTTGCACACGTGGAAGGTTGGCAGTGGCGTCCGGATGCCATCTGGTTCGATAATCTCCGTATGTTCAAGTCAGTCAGCTACTATGTACAGCAGATGTATGCGATAAACAAGGGCACCAACGTCCTCTCGCTGACGATGGACAAGAAGCCCGTGGCTGGTCAGGAAGGCCAGGATGGACTCTTTGCTTCGTCTGTTTTCGACAAGCAGACAGGTGAGGTGATCATCAAGGTGGTCAACACCTCGAAGACTGCCCAGCCCATCAGCATCCAATTGAATGGCATGAAGGGAGAAAGGACGGCACAAACCATCACGCTCTCGCATAATGGCATGGACGATGAGAATACACTCGACAATCCTGAAAAGATCACACCGAAGAACGGCACGCTGAAACTCGATGCCGGCAAGGGTTCTACCCTGCTGCTGGACGACATCCCAGCCCTGACATTCCGTCTTTATAAGGTGAAGAAATAGCGAATAGTGAAGAGTGAAAAGTGAATAATCCCCGAATTGCTTGGCAGTTCGGGGATTTTTGCTTAATTTTGCAGCGAAATATGAGTATACTGAACTTAGATAAAGACCGCAGACGATTTTCCTTCGAGGTGCTGCCCCCGCTGAAAGGGACGGGCACCGACAGGCTTTTTGCCGATATCGACAAACTGAAGGAGTTTGATCCTGCCTATATCAACATCACGACCCACCATTCAGAATTTGTATATAAAGAACTGGAGAATGGACAGTTTGAACGGCAGAGGATTCGTCGTCGTCCTGGTACAATAGCCATCGCCGCCGCCATCCAGCAAAGATACCACATCCCCGTACAGCCGCATGTCATCTGCAGTGGTGCTACCATTGATGATATCGAATATGAACTGCTCGACCTGCAATTCCTGGGCATCAGCGACCTGCTTCTGTTACGTGGCGACAAAGCCAAGGAAGACAATCGCTTTGTACCCACACCTGGAGGTCATGCACACACCACGGAACTGATTCAGCAGGTGAAGCGCTTCAACGAAGGATTCTTTGCCGACGG
>JAGCNQ010000017.1 GCA_017645845.1 Bacteroidaceae bacterium | reverse complement strand
ATTATATTTACGTGCGTACATTGCGAGGAAATGTTCGGCAAGCAGAATGATGTCCTCGCCACGTTCACGAAGCGGCGGGATGGTTATCTCGATAGTGTTGATGCGGTAGAAGAGGTCTTCGCGGAAACGTCCTTCTGCCACTTCGGTATGGATGTCGGCATTCGTGGCACAGAGCAAGCGGACGTCGATGGGCGTCACCTGCGTACTGCCAAGACGCGAGATTTCACGTCGCTCCAATGCGGCCAGCAACTTTGCCTGCAAGGATAGGGGCAGGTTGCCTATTTCGTCAAGGAAGAGCGTGCCACTTGAAGCGGTTTCCATGCGACCCGCTTTCGACTTACGGGCATCAGTAAAAGCCCCTTTCTCGTAGCCAAAGAGTTCGCTCTCAAAGAGTTGTTCTGGCACGCTGCCAAGGTCGATGCTGACAAAGGGCGTAGATGCACGCTTAGAGAGGGTACACAACTGACGGGCAATAACATCCTTGCCCGTGCCGTTCTCCCCCAGGATAAGCACGTTGGCATCCGTCGGTGCCACTTGGGCCACTGTCTGCAAGACACGCTGCATGACAGGACTCTCGCCAATGATTGTAGGGGTAGTCGCAGCTCCGAAAGGCGATGCTGCCACCTCCATGCGTTGCTCTAACAGGCGGTTTTTGTGACGTTCGTGGCTCAGTTCGATGCCAGCGAAGAGCGTAGCCAACAGTTTGGAGTTGTCCCAAGGCTTTGTGATAAAGTCAGTGGCACCACTCTTCAGCGCTCGCACCGCCTTGTCGGCATCGGCATACGCCGTCATAAGGATGACTACTGCCTGCGCATCGCGGTGCAGAATGTGCTCCAGCCACTCAAAACCTTCTTCACCGCTGATGGCTTCGCGTGTGAAATTCATATCCAGCAGCACGACGTCGGGATGCAACAGCTCGTAGAACCGGTCTATCTGTTCGGCCTGTTTCGTCACACGGATATCCTCTACAAGTGGCTTCAGCAACAAATTCAGCGCAAAGAGAATGTCTTCGTTGTCGTCGATGACGAGTACCTTGCCTTTTTTCCCTTCCATCTTTGTTTCGTTTTGTCTTTTCGATGGCAAAGATAAAGAAAATAATCCACATAGTTTTGACTTTCCAAAGCAAAAACACCTCTATCCTTCAAAACGCCTCACTTTTGTGCGTATTCGCACGCTTTTGTGCGATTACGCACGCTTCTCGCTTTGTCATTTCATATATTTGAAAAAGCATCTTAAATTCGAAGGTATCAGAGAAAATATTCAATAGAATACTTGGGGGGAAGATTTGTTCTTTGTGGTATCTGTTGGGCTTGTTTTAGACAAAAATGCTTAAATAACGCGCAAAACGGTGATTTTATGCTTCCATCTCGTGATAAAATAAACCCTCACCCCATCAGGGAGAGGAGAATTAAAAATGAGATGGACGGCAGCTGCTCTGAAAATGAGGGGCTGCCGCTTGCTTTGAGTAACTCGAAAGTACTCTCCCTCGAAAAACCTCAAATAAATTTGGCTTTTTGCGCGCTTATTCGTACCTTTGTCCCCAAATTTATTAAAACCTGAATGACAATGGCACAGAAACCAAGCATACCAAAAGGAACACGCGACTTCGGACCACAGGAGATGTCGCGCCGTAACTACATCTTCAATACGATTCGTGAGGTCTATTCTCTCTACGGTTTTCAGCAGATAGAAACGCCCGCAATGGAGAACCTCTCCACCCTAATGGGAAAGTATGGCGAGGAGGGCGACAAGCTGCTTTTCAAAATCCTGAACAGCGGTGACTTCCTGCGCGGCATCTCTGCCGAAGACCTCGGAAATGGTGCTACGGGACATCTGGCTGCACAGCTTTGCGAGAAGGGTCTCAGATATGACCTGACGGTTCCTTTCGCCCGTTATGTGGTGCAGCATCGCGAGGAACTGGCACTGCCGTTCCGTCGCTATCAGATTCAGCCTGTTTGGCGTGCCGACCGTCCACAGAAGGGCCGTTACCGCGAGTTCTATCAGTGCGATGCCGATGTGGTGGGTAGTGACTCGTTGCTCTGCGAAGTGGAGCTGATGCAGATTATCGATACGGTGTTCCGTCGCTTTGGCATCCGTGTCTGCATCAAAATCAACAACCGTAAGATACTCTCCGGCATTGCAGAGATGATTGGCGCAGCAGACAAGATTGTGGACATCACGGTTGCTATCGACAAACTCGACAAGATTGGCCTTGATGGTGTGAACGAGGAACTGCGCGAGGATGGCATCAGCGAAGAAGCCATCCAGAAGTTGCAACCCATCATTAACCTGAACGGCACGAATGCTGAGAAGATTGCCACAATGCGCCAGGTGCTTGCCGATAGCGAGATAGGGCAGAAGGGCCTTGATGAAGTGGAGCAGGTGCTGAAGACCCTCTCTAACTCCCCCTTAAAGGGGGAGGATAATAAGTCTCCCTTTAAGGGAGATTTAGAGGGTCTGGTTTCTTTTGACTTGACGCTTGCTCGTGGCCTGAACTACTATACCGGTTGCATTTTCGAGGTGAAGGCCCTGGATGTGGAGATTGGTTCCATTACCGGTGGTGGACGTTATGATAACCTGACTGGCATCTTCGGTATGCCCGGTTTGAGCGGTGTTGGCATTAGCTTTGGTGCTGACCGTATCTATGATGTCCTGAACCAGCTTGACCTCTATCCCGAAGCTGTAACAACCGCCACGCAGGTACTCTTCATCAACTTTGGTGAGAAAGAGACAGCCTATTCGTTGCCCATCCTTGCCAACCTTCGTGAGCAGGGCATCCGTTGCGAAATCTACCCTGACGCCAGCAAGATGAAGAAACAGATGCAGTATGCCAACCAGAAGGGCATCCCCTTCGTCATCATGACTGGCGAGACAGAGATGCAAGCTGGCAAAGTGATGCTCAAGAATATGACAACAGGCGAGCAGAAACTCGTTTTGCCCGAAGAAATAAAAGAATCTCTAATCCCCTAATCCCTAATCCCAATGCCTCCAGCATTGTACCTCATTCCCGTAACGCTTGGCGAGACGCCTATAGAGCAAGTCCTGCCTTCGTTTAACCGTGAGGTCATCATAAAAATCCGCCATTTCATCGTGGAAAATATACGTTCTGCGCGGCGCTTCCTGCGTCAGACAGACCATGAGTTTCCCATTGATGACAGCACGTTCTATGAGATGGGGAAGCACTCCGACGAGAGACAGTTCAGCCAGTACCTGCAGCCTCTTCGTGAAGGAAAACCTGTGGGAGTCATCAGCGAAGCCGGTTGTCCTGCTGTTGCTGACCCGGGAGCTGACATCGTCAGGATTGCCCAGCGAGAAGGGTTGCGCGTTGTGCCGTTGGTAGGGCCCAACAGCATGATTATGGCTGTGATGGGAAGTGGGCTGAATGGGCAGAGTTTTGCTTTCAATGGCTATCTGCCAGTCGAGCCGACTGATCGCGCCAAACGGTTGAAAGCACTTGAGTCAAGAGCCTGGACAGAGGGGCAGACTCAACTTTTTATTGAAACACCTTTCCGCAATCAGAAAATGTTCCAGTCGCTCCTCAATACACTTCGTCCACAGACACGTCTCTGCATCGCTGCTGGCATCACTACTGCTGATGAATACATCCGCACCCTGCATATCTCGGAATGGAAGAGCACCAAGTTGCCTGACCTCAGCAAAGTGCCTGCCATATTCCTGATAAATAAATAAGAATTCTTCATTCTTAACTCCTAAAGTAATTTGAGATACTCAATCATAGTTCCCGTATATAATCGCCCCGATGAGGTCGATGAACTGCTGCAAAGCCTTACGCAGCAGACGCTCCAAGATATGGAGGTTATCATCGTGGAGGACGGCTCAAGCCTGTCCTGCGAAGATGTCGTACACAAATATGCCGGAAAGTTGCAGCTTCGTTACTACACGAAAGAGAATAGTGGACCTGGACCGACTCGTAACTTCGGAGCGGAGCACAGTCAGGGCGAGTTCCTTATCTTCCTTGATAGCGATTGCGTCCTGCCTCCTGGCTATCTGCAAGCTATCGAGGATGAACTGAACAAATCTTCAATGGTTAATGGTCAATGTTCAATGGGTTGTGATGCTTGGGGCGGTCCCGACAAAGCACATGAAAGCTTCTCGCCTGTGCAGAAAGCCATCAACTACAGCATGACCTCGTTTCTGACAACTGGCGGTATTCGTGGCGGAAAGAAGCAGATGGACAAGAAGTTCTATCCGCGCTCCTTCAATCTGGGCATTCGTCGCAGCCTATATCGACAGTTGGGTGGTTTTTCGTCCATGCGTTTCGGTGAGGACATTGATCTGAGTCTGCGCATCTATGAGAGTGGAGCAAGTTGTCGCCTTTTCCCCGAGGCTTGGGTATGGCACAAACGCAGAACGGACTTCAAGAAATTCTTCAAGCAGGTCCATAATAGCGGCATTGCCCGCATCAACCTCATGAAGCGGCATCCGGGCAGTCTGAAACTCGTTCATCTGCTGCCAATGTTTTTCACAGTGGGAACTATTGCCTGCTTGCTGTTTGCTTTTCTGTTCCTGCTGCTGACTCTATTTGGCCTTTTCGCTTTATGGAGTATGCCAAAGCCTGGTTGCGCTAACGGGCCAATGCTTTGCATCATCTTGGGATGTTTCGGCATGTTGTTATTCCTCTCCCCACTTCTCCTTTTCTCGTTGCTCGTCTTTATAGACAGCGCAATCCGGAACAGGAGTATAAAGATAGGGTTCCTCTCCATTTGGGCAAGCTTCATCCAGCTCATCGGCTACGGCACGGGCTTCCTTCGCGCCTGGTGGTTGCGTTGCGTCCTGGGTCGTAATGAGGAGTTGCAAGCCTTTAAGAAAAGTTTCTATTCATGAATACCATCAAGAACTGGGCTCCTGAAGACCGACCTCGTGAACGGCTCCTTGCCAATGGTGCTGATACCCTGAGCAAGGCCGAACTGCTTGCCATCCTCATTGGGAGTGGTACGCCAGGCAAATCGGCTGTGGATGTCATGCGCACCATTCTCTCTGATTATGGCGATAGCCTGATGTCCCTGGGCAAAGCTTCCGTTCAGGAACTGACGCGCTACGAGGGCATCGGAGAGGCGAAGGCTGTGACCATCGTGGCTGCCTGTCAGCTCGCCAACCAACGCCTGAAGGAGGAACTGCCACAACGGATGCATATCGCCAGTCCCGCAGATACTTTCGAATATTTCCGCCCGCGTATGCAGGACCTTACCATCGAAGAATGTCATCTGCTTCTGCTCGACCAGGGGATGTCTGTCAAGGGTTCCGTACTGCTGAGCAGGGGTGGCATAGCAGGTGCTTCGGTTGATGTGCGTTGCCTGTTGCGACATGCGATTCTGGGACAGGCCGTTGCCGTTGTGCTTTGCCACAATCATCCCAGTGGACGCACGAGTCCCAGCCGCGAGGACGACAACCTCACCAGGAAGGCTGCCGAAGCCTGTAAGGCAGTTGGCATCCGATTCGTTGACCACGTCATCTTCGCAGGCAATAAATACTATAGCTACCAGGAAGAAGGAAAACTATAGCCCTCTCCAAGGATGAGGGAGGACAACTAAGAATGGATGAACTATGAATTCTGAATTAGAGATGCAGGAACGGGTTGTCGAAGTGCTCAAGACAGTCTTCGACCCTGAGATACCCGTCAATATATACGACCTCGGGCTCATCTATCGCATTGAGCTCAACGAGGACAATACTGTGCTGAATGTCGATATGACGCTTACAGCACCCAACTGTCCCGCAGCAGACTTCATTGTCGAGGATGTGCGGCAGAAGCTGGAAACCATTACCGGTATCGAGAAGGTTGAAGTCAACCTCGTCTTCGAGCCTGAATGGGACAAAGATATGATGAGTGAAGAAGCAAAAATGGAACTTGGATTCTTGTAATCATTAACCATTGACCATTGATAGGATGAAAAACGTCTATTTTATAAGTGATGCCCATTTGGGATGCCTTGCTTTGGGGCACCGCAGGCAGCAGGAACGACGCCTGGTGCGCTTCCTTGATGAGATAAAGGACAAGGCAGGAGTCATCTATATGCTCGGCGATATGTTCGACTTCTGGTTCGAGTATCAGACGGTTGTGCCCAAGGGCTACACGCGCTTTCTCGGCAAGATTAGCGAACTGACCGACATGGGCATCGAGGTGCATTACTTTACCGGTAACCACGATATCTGGTGCCTCGACTATCTGGAGAAGGAGTGCGGCGTGATTCTGCATTGCAGTCCCCTCACAGTGGAGATTGGTGACCAGACCTTCTATATCGCTCACGGGGACGGGCTAGGCGATCGCGACTGGAAGTTCCATTTCATAAGAAGCATCTTTCACAACAGGTTCTGCCAATGGGCTTTCCGTTGGTTGCATCCTGCTTTTGGTGTGCGTTTCGGCCTTAATTGGGCAAAGCACAGTCGCATGAAACACGACGCCTCCTTGCGAGGTGATGGTGGTGGCGACCCACCATATCAGGGAGAGGACAAGGAGCCGTTGGTAATCTTTGCCAAGCAGTATCTGAAAGAGCATCCCGAAGTTGAGTATTTCGTCTTCGGGCACCGACACATCGAACTCGACCTTGCTCTCAGTCGTCAGACCCGAGTCATCATCCTCGGTGATTGGATTTCGCAGTTCACATACGCAGTCTATGATGGCCAGCAGCTTTATTTGGAAAGATACACTGAGGGCGAGGGCATAGTGTAAATTTCAAATTCTCCTTTTTTCCTGGCTTCTTACTCTCCACTGAGGAAATTTTTTGCTCCGCTGAGCAGTAAGATTTGCTCCGCTGAGCATTTCTTTGCGCGCTTGTATCTCAATCTTTTTCACCCCTTTAACCTTTTCACTTTTTCGCCCTTTCACCCTTTTAGCTTTTTCACCTTTTCACCTTTTCAATTTTTCAATTTTTTTGTCATTCCGGATTTGACACTGCAAAGGTACGGCAAGGTTGATGTACTTTCCAAATTTTTGCCCATAATTCGTGTTTTCTGAAATTTTGGGCAAAAATGGCGATTTGGGGTAAAATGTGAATTTTGTGAATTGTGAATTGAGGGTGGTTGACCCCACCCAAACACCCCGAAACCGACCCCCGGAATAAGGGAAGAAGGAGATAAAAGAGGTTATTAGGATTAATAAAAAAATAAAAATATATAAAGTAGGGGGGGAGGCGTCCCGGGAAACGCCCCTGAAATCACAATTCACAAAAATCACATTTTTTGAAATCTCATCATTTGCCCCAATAAAGTTCAATGACCGATGGTAAAAATCTCCTTCTGTGTTATCTGAAATTTGTGAGAAAAAACCAATAAGAATTTTGGGCAAAAATTTGGAAGGCTCAATAAATTTTCGTACCTTTGCAAACAACTAAACTAAACTAACGACCTATGAAACATATTAACCTTTTAACAGCTTTTCTACTGCTCATCCTCAGCACGCTGACGGCTAATGCGCAGCACGACTATGTTGACCTCGGACTGCCAAGCGGAACGCTTTGGGTTACTACCAATGTCGGAGCCATAAACCCTGCCGACTATGGCGACTACTTCGCTTGGGGCGAGACGCAGCCGAAAGACTATTTTTCTTTCCCAAGCTACAAATAGATAGCTTCGGGATATTCGGATTATGATGGAATAATCAAGTACACCAGAGATGACGGAAGGAGTGAAGCCTGTTGGTATGACAGCAACGGAAACTTCATCGGTGATGGCTTGACTGTGCTTCTGCCCGAGGACGATGCCGCTACTGAGAACTGGGGTGAAGGATGGTCGATGCCGAGTGAAGAGCAATGGCGGGAACTGTTCCGCAACGAATACACTGAGAAAGTGTGGACGCAAAAGAGCGGTAAGGACGGCTTACTTAACTATGGCTATCTGATTACGAGTAAGCTGAACGGCAAAAGTATCTTCATTCCTGCTGCGGGCCATAAGGAGACGTCTGGGCTTCTTAATGTGGATTCTGAATTTAGGTATTGGTCGAACGAACTTGGTTACGATTCAAGAGGAGCACGGAATTTTTATAACCTAGATGACCCAACTCTATGCAGTTTTGGTACCAGCGACTGTGGTCGTGCAACAGGCTTGCCCGTGCGCCCTGTCGTCAAGTCTTGGGTATATACCGAGTTTGTGGAAAGCACTGGCACGCTGACCTATTACTATGACAACAAGCGCGAAGAGCGTGCAGGTGTGACGGAGCCCTACGACCCCGTGGGCAATCCCGATGTCGCTCGCTTCACGGGCTACTTCAAGAAGGTCGTCAAGGCTGTTGTTGACCCATCGATGAAGGATGCTCCCTTGACTTCGATGAGAAGTATGTTCTATGGTGGCATGAATCCCGAAACGTGGGTAATGCAATCCTTGCGCAACATGACAACCATCGAAGGACTGGAGAACCTCAATACAGCCACCGTGACGGATATGAACAGCATGTTCGCCATGTGCGAAAAACTGACGACGCTCGACCTCAGCACGTTCAACACCTCCAACGTAACAACATTCAATGGCATGTTCACGAGTTGTGACAATCTCGAACTCGTGGATGTCACTTCGTTCGACATAAGCAAAGTGACAGACATGGAAATGATGTTCATCAGCTGCCCGAAGCTGACGACCATCTGCTGCTTTAACGACTGGAGTACCAGCTCTGCCAAGTCCAACTACATGTTCTCAGGATGTAAGTCACTCGTGGGCGACAAGGGAACAGTCTTCGATGGTAATGTGATAGACAAGACCTATGCCCGTCCCGATGGCGGCACAGGAGCGCCCGGATACTTTACTAGCGATACGATGACGGGAATCAAGGAAATGAAGAATGAAGAGAGAAGAATTAAGAATGATATTTACAATCTCTCTGGCCAGCGCCTCCAAAAGTTGCAGAAGGGTATCAACATCATTGGCGACTCCAACGGGACAAGCAAAAAAGTGCTGATTAAGTAGCCTGCGAGTACCTCGCAGTTACCTCGCACTTACCT
>JAGCNQ010000124.1 GCA_017645845.1 Bacteroidaceae bacterium | reverse complement strand
TTCCACCGTCGACACTCATGCCGCTGATGACACCATTATATAAGGTACGCTCGAGACAGTCGATGTATTTCGCATCGCCATGCAACAGGAACATGCGCTCGAAGAGATACACCATTGCAATAGCGGCACAGGTCTCGTTATAGGCTGTGAGGTTGGGCAACTCGTAGTCGGCACCGAAGGCCTCGCCACCATGACGGGCACCCACACCTCCTGTGAGATAGTACTTGCGTGAGACGATATTCTCGTAGATGGTGTCGATGGCCTTGATATAGCTGGAGTCGCCAAGTAAGGCTGCGACATCGGCCATACCGGCATACATATAACCAGCACGAACGGCATGTCCCCAAGCCTCTGTCTGATCAATCACAGGCTTGTCGCTTTGCGAGTAGACATCCTTATGTGGGGTCTTGCCACGATAATCGAGCAGGAATTTGGCTTCATCTAAATATTTCTTCTCGCCCGTAAGCACATATAGCCTTGCGAGGGCCATCTCAGCAATCTGATGGCCAGGCACCACACAAGCCTGTCCAGGGTTGGGACCAACCTCTCTTACTACGCAGTCGGCATAGCGCTTGGCGATGTCGAGAAATTTCGTGGAGCCTGTAGCCTGATAGTGGGCGCAGGCGGCATCCACCATGTGGCCGAGGTTATAGAGTTCGTGGCTCGCATGCTCCTCCGCAGCCCAGCGCCTATTGGCAGCCCATCCATGAGGATGCTGAGGATTGATGGTGCGGGCGGTATAGAGATAACCGTCTGATTCTTGGGCTGCGGCCACTACATCAAGTACAGAGTCAATATAGGCTTTCAGTTTTGCATCTGGATAAGTTTGCAATACATAGCTTGCTCCCTCAATAGTCTTGTAGACATCGGTATCGTCGAACGAGAAGCCCATGAACTTGGCAACGTCCCATTCAGGTGTCTGCAAGCCAGGATGACCAGGGTGCTGAAGGGTATAGGCAGCCATTTCGAAGTTCTTATAGCGGTGCTCACTCTCGCATTTCGAGAAAGCCAGAGGGATGGTCACCTCGCGAGCTGCTTGGATACGATCGCCCCAGAAAGTGTTGGGCGTGATCTTAACAGCCGTAAACGGAACTTGTGTATAGGGATACCCACTTTGGGCAAAGGCGGTGCTCATACAAAAAAATTGAAGATTGAAAATTGAAAATTGAACAAAGAAGCACAGAATAGCGTAGATTCGTTTCATAATGTTTTGTTTTTGATTACTGGTGGCAAAATTACGAATTTTTTACGAATTACGAATCACGAATCACGAATAATTTCTTAATTTTGCAACAGAAATGATAAGCAACAATAGGTTTATGAAACGAATTCGACTTTATTTCTCGATGATGTTGCTCCTTACAGTGGGCAGCATTCAAGCACAGGATCGGCTCTACGCCGATGAGTTTCCCCTTGGTGATGTTACCCTGCTCGACGGTCCGCTGAAGAAGGCCCGCGACCTGAACGTCAAAGTGTTGTTGCAGTACGACAACGACCGATTGCTGGCACCTTTCCTGAAGGAGGCTGGACTGAAGCCGAAGGGCGAGTTGTATCCGAACTGGGCCGGACTGGACGGTCATGTAGGCGGTCACTATCTGACGGCGCTGGCCATGAATGCCGCTACGGGCAGCAAGGAATGTCAGGAACGTATGGAATATTGGATTAGCGAATTGCAGGCTTGTGCCGATGCCAACGCCAAGAACCATCCGGAGTGGGGCAAGGGCTATATAGGCGGTGTGCCTGGCTCCGACCGTATCTGGTCGGCCTATAAGAAAGGCAACTTCGGCCCCTACTCGGGTGCGTGGGTTCCTTTCTATAATATCCATAAGGTGTATGCAGGCTTGCGTGATGCATGGGTATATTGTGGCAACGAGCAGGCCAAGAAACTGTTTCTGGGTCTCTGCGACTGGGCTATCGACCTGACGTCAGGACTGACCGATGCTCAGGTGGAGCGTACGCTGCATACCGAGCATGGGGGCATGAACGAGGTGCTGGCCGATGCCTACGCTATCACTGGCGACAAGAAGTATCTGGATGTGGCCAAGCGCTTCTCGCATAAACGTCTGTTGCTGCCCTTGTCGCAGCGTCAGGACTGCCTGGACAATATGCATGCCAACACGCAAGTGCCCAAGGTGGTGGGTTTTGAACGCATAGCCGAACTGACTGACGATGAGGCTTATCATAATGCCAGCGCCTATTTCTGGGATATCGTTACAGGCGAGCGCACACTGGCTTTCGGCGGTAACTCGCGTCGTGAGCACTTCCCCAGTAAGGAGGCCTGTCAGGACTTTGTCACCGACATCGATGGTCCGGAGACCTGTAATACCAATAATATGCTGAAACTCTCGGAAGAACTCCATCGTCGCAATCCGGAGGCACGCTATGCTGATTTCTACGAGTTGGCTACGTTCAACCACATCCTCTCCAGCCAGCATCCTGAGCACGGCGGCTACGTGTACTTTACATCGGCTCGTCCTCGCCACTACCGCAACTACTCAGCTCCCAACGAGGCCATGTGGTGCTGCGTGGGAACGGGTATGGAAAATCATGGTAAGTACGGCCAGTTTGTCTATACCAAGAAGGCCGACAACCTGTTTGTCAACCTTTTCGTGGCTTCAGAGTTGAACTGGAAGGAGCGCGGTATCGTGCTGCGTCAGGAAACAGGTTTCCCCTATACTGAGACCAGCAAGATCAGCATCGTTCAGGGTAAGGGAGAGTTTACGCTGCAAGTGCGTTATCCTGGTTGGGTGAAGCCCGATGCTTTCCAAGTGAAGGTGAACGGCAAGCCCGTTACCATCGTCACTGGCCCGTCGTCGTATGTCGCCATCAGTCGTCA
>JAGCNQ010000123.1 GCA_017645845.1 Bacteroidaceae bacterium | reverse complement strand
TCGCCTTGTCTTCCGAGATGTCGAGGGGCACGAAACGAATTGCGGTAATGTGCCGGAGTATTGGGTGTATGGCAGAACCAAGACAGGCGAGGAGTGGACGCTTCTGGCACATGAAGAAGGTGTGGGCGACAAGGCAGTGAAGGATATTTCTTTCCCTGCTACGGAAGTCCGTTACCTGAAGCTCGTCTTTATGAAAGGCACGCGTCCCAGCGGCGAGACGGACAATGCGATTCGCCTTTATGGCTGCGATGTTTATGGCCGTTTCGTGAGTGAATTGCCTCGTTCGGACGGCAATGTTAGCATAGGAAAGACCATTCTTGCAGCTCATGATGCACCTGATGCCACCAAGAGCGCACTCAATCTGTTGACAGGTATGCCGTCTGCCGACCGTCCTTGGCGTCCTACGACACCTGTTCAGGGCAGCGATCCTTATCGTTATGTTATTGTTGATTTGGAGCAGACCTATGACATCAAGCGTCTTTTGTTGTGGGATGCGAAGAGCATCGACGAGGATGCCACGAACATGAATGCATATCAGATGTTCATCAGCGAAGACCTGCCCGACTTGAGCCTCATTACAAAGTCGGGCGATAGCAATACTTGTTGGACACAGGTGGCTGACCGAAAGAACGCGGGCTCAACGAATAAGAAGACGGTTTCCCTCTCCTCGCCAGTTCGCGGACGCTATGTAAAGCTTGTCTTTCCCCGCACTTCTGCTAGCATGAACAATGTCGAATCGCCTGCCCTCTATGCCTTTCATGTATATGGCACGCCGGTTGAGGACGAAGATGCAATTGCCTTTCCGACAGAAGATAATGAGACCGACGCCTCTGTCTATGACCTTAAGGGCATCAAACAGGAGCGTCGGTTGCTGCAGCCAGGACTTTATATCATGTCCGGGCGAAAGGTTCTTGTACGCTAATCAGAACTTGAAGCCAAGCGTACAGGTTATGGTATGTCTTGTCAAGTTAACGTCAACAGGGTCAATTGTCACATCCGCGAGGAGAGGATTGTCTATGACAAATTGCGGGATGAATTCTTGATTTGTATTCGTGAAGTTCGTGTCGAAAGCATAGAAGTCTGCCTTCTGATTGCGAACCTTGTAGGCAAGATCAACATAGAAGCTCTTTGAGTGATAGCCCATACCCAATGTCAGGATGTTGGTATTGCCTAGACGCATGTAGCTTGTGCTTGTGGCATAGTCCATCGCAGAACTGTTGAGGCTATATTGGTCAAAGCCGATGTTCTTCTTGTAGGGAGAAGTGCTCAGGTTGTAACCCAGTCGGAAGGCAAGGTTCTTCGTGGCATTTGCTTCAACGCCGAGGCGTAAAGTATGTGTGCCACGCATGTTGTCGCGAGTGAACTGGTTCATTGCCGCATCCTTTACATTGCCTGACGTTGAGCCGTCGGCGTATTCTTCTCTCGGATATCCCATGCTTGTGCCTGCAAATGCGGCATACTCGTAGTCGACGTCCCAAGCGAATGTTGTGCCGACAGTACTGCCGATGCTGGTACGAACCTTCCAAGGAGAACGCACGTTGAACTTGAGATAGCTTTCCCATGGATCAATCCTGCCACCACCGTATGAAGCGCCACGAGCCAGGTCGAACAGAGTGCTGTTCTTGAGACGGTACCATGTTGGGGTCTCAACTACAAAGCCGAAGCGGAAAGGACTGTTTTCGATGGGACGGATGATTGTGCCGAGTTTGACATTGACGCCCGTTCCTGAAACGCGGATGTCGTTGTTGAGGTCGTACTTTGCCTTGTCATCCAAGTCATATTCTCTGTAGTAGGTCCATCCGCGATAGCGCATGTTGTCCACGCCGATGGTAAGGCCGAGGAAGGCTCTGTCGTTGATATTTGTGCTGACATTAAAGTCGAACGACTGCAAGGAACCTTCGCTGTGATGCGTGTATTCATTGTGCAGAGCAGAGTATTTGTTGTAGCGGTATTCGTCTCCACCTGCTGTGGTGCCTGTCATGAAGTAGCCATTCTCCAGAGCCATACCGGCAAGGTTGTTCTGCCAGCCTTCGTCCCAGTCTGTCAACTCTGCCACTTGGTCCATCTGACTCAGTTCGTACGGGTTGGGATCGTCAGCATAGAAGTTGAAGTTGAAATTCTTCTTCTTCTGAAAGTTGAAGGCGAAATTGATGTAGGGGCATGTTTGGCCACCAGTCTTCATGTTGAATACGAAGCCGGCTTGGTCGAAGGTGAACTTGCCACGGTTCTCTTCGCTGATGCTCGACTTACCCCAGATTCCGCCCATCGTCAGGGCAACATCGTTCTTGCGATATAGTCCGATGCCTGCGGGGTTCCAGCTGATGACGCTCATATCTGCGCCGAGAGCACCAAGAGCACCGCCCATACCGACGTAGCGAGCTGTTCCGATGACGTCGTCAGAACCGTTTGTGAGGCGTTCGTTCATGTAGGTGTCCTGTGCTTGAACTGCGATTGCAGCAGCAAGGAGGGGTAGTAAGATATAACGTTTCATAGTCTTATTTGATTCATTGTTCATAATTCGTTGTACCGGACTTTATGCTGTTATCTGCGACCTCCGCCGCCACGAGAACCTCCGCCTCCGCCGCTGAAGCCTCCACCGCCTCCGCTGATGCCTCCGCCTCCGCCGCGAGAGCTGCTTCCGCCAAAGCTTCCGCTGCTTCCGCTACTGTAGCTGCCGCGTGAACTTCCGCTGCTGTAGGTGCTGCTGCTGCGAGAGGAACCGCTGTTGTAGGTGCTGTTGCCTCTGGAAGGTGTAACGGTTGTGGTGGTTGTGCTACGAGTCGTGCCGCTGTTGTATGTACCGCGAGAGGACGTCGTATTGCTGCCACGGCTGACTGAGGTGCCGCGAGTGGTTCCTGTGTTGGTGTTGCCTCGCGTAGGATTCTGGTAGGTTCCGCGTGTGCCTTCGCCTATTGTCCCACGAGAGGTTCCTGTCCTTGAACCACCACGAGAACCGTAGGTTGTGCCAGAGCGGGATGGTCCTACACGACCGTTGCCTGTCCTACCTCCGCCAGACCTGCCGTTGAAGGTGGCAGAACGCTGTCCGAGGTTGCGGCTTGCGGTTGTCTGTTGACGGCCTCCATGCCAGCCGTAATCGCCGTAATAATAGCCTCCGTAGTATCCTCCATAGTACCATGGGTCGTACCATCCGTAGTGATGCCAGCCCCAGCCCCAGTCGTACCAGCTGTAGTAGCCGTAGCGATAGTAGGGTGCATACCAGCCGTACCAGGGATCGTACCATGGGTCGTACCATCCGTAGCAGTAGTCCCAGATGTAGGGATCGTAGAGGCGGAATGTGCGATAGCGTGCCAGACGGGATGTGTAGTAGAAATCTCCGTCGCTGAAGCCGTCGCTGTATCCTGCGTTATAGCCTGCATCGTAGCCAGCCATCTCACTCTGTTCGGGTGTGGTTGTCACTATGAGAGTGTCGCCTTTCATTTGATAGGTGGGTGTCCCTGCAGGCTGATTCATGCCGCGACGGTTGTATTCATCAACGTCGCGAAGTGCTCCTGTGTGGTAGTCGGCATTAGCATCGCCCTCGTCTTCGAAGCTTGACTGAGAACTGCTC
>JAGCNQ010000122.1 GCA_017645845.1 Bacteroidaceae bacterium | reverse complement strand
CCTACAACCCCCTTTAGGGAGGAGATAAAAGAACGCCACTCTCGCTGTTATCTTTAGCGAAAGTGGCTTTTTCTTAAATGGTAATAGATTGAATTGTAAAATAAATTGTAAATCGTCAAATTATAAATAACTATGGTGAAACTCAAGAAAGTTCTCGTATTAGGCAGCGGCGCGCTAAAGATTGGTCAGGCAGGCGAGTTTGACTATTCCGGCAGCCAAGCTCTCAAAGCTCTCCGCGAAGAAAGCATCTTCTCGGTGCTTGTCAATCCCAATGTTGCCACCATCCAAACCAGTGAAGGTATTGCCGACAAGGTCTATTTCTTGCCTATTACACCTTATTTTATAGAGGAAATCATCAAGAAGGAACAACCCGACGGCATCATGCTGGCATGGGGCGGACAGACAGGCCTGAACGTGGGCACCGCCCTCTACCAGAACGGTGTGCTTGAAAAGTACGGCGTCCGTGTGCTCGGCACCAGTGTCGAGGCCATTATGAACACCGAGGACCGTGACCTCTTTGTGAAGGAATTGGGCAAGGTGAACCTGAAAGTTCCTACAAGCCAGGCCTGCGAGACGCTTGACGAAGCCATTGTCACAGCACGCCGCATAGGCTATCCTATCATGATACGCTCGGCCTACGCATTGGGCGGTTTAGGTAGCGGTGTCTGTCCTGACGAGAAGACTTTCAAGGAGATTGCAGAGAGTGCATTTACCTTTGCTCCCCAGGTGCTTGTGGAAGAGAGTCTGAAGGGCTGGAAGGAGATAGAGTTCGAATGCATCCGCGATGCCAACGACCATTGTTTCACCGTTGCTTCGATGGAGAACTTCGATCCTCTCGGCATACATACCGGCGAGAGTATCGTGGTTGCTCCGACCTGTTCGTTGACGGATGGGCAGGTGAAGATGCTGCAGGAACTCACCATCAAGTGTGTGCGTCACCTGAACATTGTGGGCGAGTGCAACATTCAATTCGCCTTCAATGCCGAGACGAACGACTATCGCATCATCGAAATCAATGCCCGCCTGTCGCGTTCTTCCGCTCTTGCCAGCAAGGCAACGGGTTATCCTCTCGCATTCGTCGCAGCAAAGATTGCGCTCGGCTATACACTCGACCAGATTGGTGAGATGGGTACGACGAACAGCGCCTACGTGGCTCCCTCGCTCGACTATCTCATCTGTAAGATTCCCCGCTGGGACCTGACGAAATTCATTGGTGTGAGCCGTAAGATTGGTTCCAGTATGAAATCGGTGGGTGAAATCATGAGTATCGGCCGCTCGTTCGAGGAGATATTGCAGAAGGGCCTGCGTATGATAGGTCAGGGCATGCACGGCTTTGTGTGCAACGACCACGTGAAGTTCGACAACCTGGACGAAGAACTGGCCAACCCGACTGACCTCCGCATCTTTGCCCTCGCACAGGCATTGGAAGAGGGCTATACTGTGGAGCGCATTGAAAAACTCACAAAGATAGACCCCTGGTTTATCGAGCGCATGAAGAACATTGTTGATTTCGAACATAAGCTACAGACATATAATGCTATTGAGGATGTTCCCGCTGATGTTCTCAGTCAGGCAAAGGTACTCGGCTTCAGCGATTTCCAGATAGCCCGCTGTGTGCTCAATGTGCACAAAGGCAATATGGAGAAAGAGAACCTGGCTGTTCGTGCCCAGCGCAAGAAGCTCGGCATTCTGCCTGCCGTGAAGCGTATCCCCACAGTAGCCAGCGAACATCCTGACCTGACGAACTATCTTTACATGACATACGCAGTGGAGGGCCACGACATCAACTTCTACAAGAACGAGAAGTCAGTCATCGTGCTCGGTAGCGGTGCCTATCGCATCGGCTCGAGTGTGGAGTTCGACTGGTGTTCTGTCAATGCCATCCAGACAGCCCGCAAGCTCGGATACAAGAGCATCATGATAAACTACAACCCAGAGACCGTCTCCACAGACTACGACATGTGCGACCGTCTTTACTTCGACGAGTTGTCATTTGAGCGTGTGCTGGATGTTATTGATTTGGAGTCGCCTCGCGGAGTGATTGTCTCTACAGGTGGACAGATTCCCAATAACCTTGCAATGAAGCTTTACCGTCAGAGCGTACCCATCCTCGGTACCTCACCTGTTAGCATTGACCGTGCAGAGAACCGAGGCAAATTCTCAGCAATGCTTGATAAACTTGGCATTGACCAACCACGTTGGAGTGCGCTGACAAGCATGGAAGATGTCAAGAAGTTCATTGATGAAGTGGGCTATCCCGTTTTGGTACGTCCCTCGTACGTCCTTTCCGGTGCAGCCATGAATGTTTGCTATACGGACGAAGAGCTGGAGCGCTTCCTGCAGATGGCCAGCGAAGTGAGCAAGGAATATCCGGTTGTTATCAGCCAGTTCATGACGGAAACTAACGAAGTGGAATTCGACGCAGTAGCCCAGAACGGCGAAATAGTCGAATATGCCATTTCTGAACATGTTGAGTTTGCAGGTGTTCACTCGGGTGATGCCACAATGGTGTTCCCCGCACAGCAACTCAGCTTTGCCACTGCCCGTCAAATCAAGAAGATGAGCCGCGCCATCGCCAAGGAGCTGAACATCAGCGGCCCCTTCAACATCCAGTATCTGGCAAAGGGCAGGGATGTAAAGGTCATCGAATGCAACCTGCGTGCCAGTCGTTCCTTCCCATTCGTCAGCAAGGTGCTCAAACGCAATTTCATCGAAACAGCAACACGCATTATGCTCGACGCTCCTTACACCAAGCCAGACAAGAGCGCCTTCGACATCGACCACATGGGTGTCAAGGCCAGTCAGTTCTCCTTTGCACGTTTGCAGAATGCCGATCCCATCCTGGGTGTTGACATGAGTTCTACAGGCGAAGTAGGTTGTATGGGCGACAGCTTTGAGGAAGCTTTGCTGAACAGTATGATTGCGACCGGTTATAAGATACCAAGCAAGGAAAAGGGTGTTATGATAAGCAGTGGCGGCACAAAGGAAAAGGTTGCAATGCTTGATGGAGCCCGTATGCTGACGAAAGCAGGTTATACCATCTATGCCAGTGAAGGGACAGCCAAGTTCCTAAACGAAAATGGAGCAAAAGCCATCGCCGTAAGCTGGCCTGATGAGGACAAGCCTGGTATGGAAAACGTGATGCAAATGATTGCCGATCACCGCTTCGACCTTGTGGTCAATATTCCCAAAAACCGTACTAGCCGTGAGCTGACTAACGGCTACAAAATCCGCCGCGGTGCCATCGACCACAATATTCCTCTCATCACCAATGCGCGTCTGGCGAGTGCTTTCATCGAGGCCTTCTGTACACTTTCCATACAGAACCTCAGCATCAAGAGCTGGAACGAATATTGAACTTGATGCACATCCTCGAACTCCCTTCTTTCTTCCTGCCTCATGGCGGCCTTTTCTGCCTGGAACAGGCTAAGGCATTGAAAGCATTGGGACATGAAGTGCGTATAGTAAGCGTTCTGGAACTTGGTGTCTCCAAGGACCGCGCTTTCTACTTTACCGCACCATGGCGCGAAGAGAGAAAGGAGTTGGAAGGTGTAGAAGTCTTCTGCTACTATATGCGGGCTGTGCCGAAAGCAGTCCGCTATAACATTAACCATTGGATATACCTTTGCCAGAAATCGGTGGAACTATATGTCCGTCGCTTCGGCAAACCAGATATCCTTCATGCCCATTGTTGCAAAAACGCAGGAATGGCAGCAAGACAGATTTCCCAGCGACTGGGAATACCATTCTTTATCAGTGAGCACCTCTCCTCTGGACTGTTTGAGCGAGACTTTGGCGAGGGATGGCAAAGGCATGGATGGCTGAAAGAAAGAATGCAACAAACCTACGAAGCAGCCAACTGCGTCATTCCTGTCAGCCGTGAACTGGTAGATGACCTAGCACCCTTTTTCGGCAAGAACTATCGTCAATATCCTATATCCAATATTATTGATACTAATTTCTTTACCTTCTGCGAACGAGAGTCTCTCGCTAGCCGTTCGTTTCGTTTTTGCTGTTTGGCGATTGCTAATATCTACGACAAAGGTTATGATGTCCTTGCTGATGCTATGCAATACCTGTCGGCAAACGTTGAGCTGCATATTGCTGGGCAGAATACCGATTCAAAGTCAATGCGTCGCCTCTTCGCACATTGGCATAACGTGCATTTACATGGACAGTTGGATAAGGCAGGCGTGCGCGATTTGCTTTGGAAGTGCGATGCTCTTGTTCTGCCAAGCCGAAGTGAGGCACAACCTTTGGTCATACTCGAAGCACTTGCAACAGGTATCCCTGTTGTCAGCACCGATTGTATTTCTCCTTCTGTTCGTATTCCAAAGGCGTGCCGATTCGCAGCAGTCGGCGATGCCCGGATGCTGGCAGAGAAGATGCATGAGGTGATGCACATTTCACCGTCTCGGGAGTTTTCTGACATAGTTCAACGCATGGCCTCCCCCTCAGTCGTTGCCAAGCAACTCACAGACCTCTTTGGGTTATCACTTTGAGACAGCAAATCAGTGGTTCAATACCCCCCTTGCCTGTACCTCTGTTACGCCTCACGACTTCTCGTCCGGCACAAGGTTTGACCTTTCGGACGACCTGTATCGAGTCATGTAAATGGAAGCTGAATATAGCAAGGCAGGAAGTTTATACAGAAATAACGGTTAAGGCTGCTTGTCCTGTGGACTAGTTTGGGTCGAATCGCGCTGCCATATTGGTTCTGGATAAGTGGCAGCAGGTGTGTATTGCAGGTCGAGTTCTGGTATTTCCAGTAAACTGTCTTCTTCCGCCCGATATGGAATATCGTAGGGATGGATAGGTGTAATTTCCACCATTGTGAAACCTGCGCGAATAATATCAAGCTCACGTGCAGCAGCGCGACTAAGGTCAAGGATGAATCTCTTTGAGTAGGGGCCACGGTCAGTAACACGTACGATAACAGTGCGGTCGTTGAGAGGATTGCGCACTTTTAGCAATGTGCCGAAAGGGAATTTCAAATGCGCACACGTCATGCTGTCCTTGTTGTATATCTCTCCGCTTGCCGTCCGCCTTCCGTGAAACTTGTCGGCATAATACGAAGCATTGCCTTTGATGAGTATTTCGCTTTGCTCGGACGCAGACGAAACATCTTTTTGCTTAGGCGCAGGTGGAACCTGATTATTTTCGTGGAGCGAGGATTCACCAACTTGCGTCTGAGCACCTATTGGAGCGCAAAATAGGGCAATGAACAGGAATAATAGTAGCTTTTTCATAGGCGATGGATGGCCTTTGTTGCATTTTTTCGCTGCAAGTTATTTGTTTCTTTGGTATAATTGCAATAATAATTGGTTTTTTTTTCCTTAAAAAGCGTCTGTCTGCTTTTTTTTTAGTACTTTTGCAAACAAAAATTTCAAAAGAATAGATGAAAAAGACAAAAATATTACTTTTTGCCTCTATCTTGTGCCTGGGGCTGACGACTTCCTGTATTTCAAATAAAAAGATGATATATTTGCAGGGTGCCACTCAAGATTATGCTTTACCCCATGATATAGAGGATTATTTTGAACTGAGAGCTCAGTCAGATGACCAACTGGCTATCTCTGTTGCAAGTAAAGATGTTGAATTGCTTGCTCGTTTCAATAACAATACGCTCATTGGCGGTGGCAATAACTCGCAGACCGGAACCAATACTGTCAACGTTTCTTCTGGTGTTTCCTATTTCCGTGTGGACAAAGAAGGAAATATAGAATTCCCTATCTTTGGAACAATTCATGTGGGTGGCATGACAACAGGGGAGATTTCGAAGATGATTCAGAAACGTATGATTGAAGAAGGTTATATCAATGATGCTGTTGTCAACACTAAGATAATGAGTTTCAAAGTGACTGTCATGGGTGATGTTAAGGCTCCTGGTACACAGACTTATCAGGGAGAGCGTCTCACCATATTGGAAGCACTTGGCAAGGCAGGCGACCTAACAAACAGTGCTTACCGCGACAATGTCCTCGTGATTCGCGAGGAGAATGGCAAGAGAAGGGCTTACGAGGTTAATCTGTTGGATAATCAAGCCGTTTTCAATTCACCTGCTTATTATCTGCAGCAGAATGATGTCATATATGTGCAGCCCAATAAGAGCCAGCGTGTGAAAGGTAGCACCAGCTATACTTGGTTGTCCGTTGGTAGCACAGTTGTCGGCATGGTTGTCAGTATCGTTTCTCTTATCGTAGCACTCAAAAGGTAACAGCATTATATGGAAATGAACAGCAATAATACAGCAGCCCGTAACCAACGTCGCAAGAACACAGGCATTGAGGAAACCCTCACTTTGCGTGACATTCTTGATACGTTTCTAGACAATTGGATTTGGTTTGTCATTTCTATAATCATCAGTTTGGCACTGGCACGCCTTTATTTGGCCACGAAGTCCAATGTCTATCAGCGCCAAGCCGTAATGCTTGTCAAGGACGATAGTGGCACTAATGGCGGCAGACGTTCCAATATTAGTACCGATGCACTGATGCAGCTTAACGGCGTGCTTGCTGGGGCAAGTGTCAAGAATGAGGTGTATATCCTGCATTCTTTCCAACTAGCTCAAGAGGTAGCCAAGAACCTTCAACTTGATGTTATGTACAGCATTCGTTCGGGGTTGCGTAATGTGTCGCTCTATGATAACCGTCCGTTTACTGTCAATTTTATTACGGAGTTTACTGTTCCAGCAAGTTTCAAGTTTACAGTGGACAGCAAAAATGGCGGTACCATCTCTGAAGTGAAATATGGTATTCCGATGGCGGAGTCCGACTATTCAGCGAAGGTGGAGTGGGGTAATACAGTGAAGACACCTTTCGGCGATTTCATTGCATCTCCCAATGAGGAACGGCTCGAGGACTTTGTTGGCTTGACCGTCAGTGTGCAGCGTATCAGTCTGGAGGATGCAGCGATTATTCTGTTCAACAAAGTTACTAGCAGCGAGATAGACAAGGAAAGCACCCTTGTTCGCATCACCTGCACCGATACGAATATCCAACGGGCAGATGACATTCTCAATGGCTTGCTTGATGCATACAAGCGTAGCATCATTGAAGATAAGAACCAGATTGCGAAGAGTACATCTGAATTTATCGAAGACAGAATTGGCCTTATTCACTCTGAACTGAGTGAAGTGGAAGGTAAGATGGCTGAGTTCAAGCAAAGTAGTGGCCTAGTGGATATCAAGGCCAGTAGCGAAGCTTTCATTGCTCAGAGCAACACCGCACGCCAGCGTACTATACAGGCTGAGACGCAGTACTCGATGATTGAGTATTTGGTGGATTATCTTACTCAGAATGTTACGGCTGGCAACCTCATTCCGACTATGGGGGGCATCAGTGACACTGGTATCGCTTCACAGATTGCGAGCTACAACCAGTTGATGCTCCAGCGCAACCGACTAGCAGAGAACACCTCCGAAAACAGCCCCACCATTGTTGACTATGACAAGAATCTCGAACAGATGCGGGTTGCTATACTTGCATCACTCAAGGGTTATAGCGCAAGCCTTAAACTTCAGGTGGAGAAAGCGAAGAAGGAGGAAGCCGGACTCATGGGCAGCCTGCAGGCCGTGCCTCAGAAGGAGAAGAAGGTTATTGATATTGCACGTCAGCAAACCATCAAGGAAACGCTCTATACCTATCTGCTCAATAAGCGTGAGGAGACAGCGTTGCAGCTCGCTATCACAGAGGCAAACATCCGCGTCGTGGAGCATCCTTTCGGTAGCCGGTCGCCCATTGCTCCCCGTACAAAGGTGATTGCTTTCATTGCGTTAATCATTGGTATTATTGTACCGTTCCTCTTTTTCCAAATAAGGAAACTCTTTGATTCTACGGTGCATGGACGTAAAGATATAGAGAAATTTACTACTATTCCCATTCTTGGTGAGGTGCCGCACAGCAGGTCTGATCTCCATGACTCGCAGATAGTTGTGGAAGAGCAGAAAGACGAAATTCTTTCCGAGGCATTCCGTCTGATACGCTTCAATATGCAGTTCCTTAACAAGGATGCACGCGTCATCATGCTCACCAGTACCATGCCCGGCGAAGGAAAGACATTCATCAGCGGCAACATTGCCGCCACGCTTGGCTTGACTGGCAAGAAGGTGGTGCTCATGGATGCTGATATCCGTAAACGTACGCGAAGCAGGTTATCCGCTATCGAGACCAACCAGGGCCTTACTTCTTATCTCTCTGGCAATAATGATGACATACTCAGTCTGATTGTTCCGAAGAGTAAAAAGTGTAATTTGGACATCCTGCCTGCTGGCGTTGTAGCTCCCAATCCTACGGAGTTGCTGATGAGTAAGCGTCTGGAACAGTGTATTGAGGAACTCAAAAAGTACTATGACTATGTCATTATCGA
Organism: Bacteroidaceae bacterium; assembly: GCA_017645845.1. Lineage (GTDB taxonomy): Bacteria > Bacteroidota > Bacteroidia > Bacteroidales > Bacteroidaceae > Physcousia. Next base: position 10,535 of record JAGCNQ010000122.1, on the reverse strand, counting down.
CAATGTTCCCGCCCAGATGGTTGCAGATGCCGGCATTGTCAATCGTGTAGCCGACCTTACCATTTATGTCCTTCGTGAGACAAAGGTCGACCGTCGTTATCTGCCTGAATTAGAGCGTTTGCATCAGGAGAACAAGTTTACTCACCTTTGTATCGTGATTAATGATAGTCGCGGCAAACGTAAGGGTTATGGCTATGGTTATGGTTATGGCTATGGCTATGGTTACGGCTACGGATATGGTTATGGCAGTGAAGAAAAGAAGAAGAGTTTTTGGAGCAAACTCTTTCACCGCCGTAAGCATAAAAAGCATAAGAGATAAACGCTGAATCATAAAAAAAAGAGGCGTTCTTCCTTGAAGTGACCCCTGAAAGTTGGACAAAAACTTTCGGGGGTCAACTTGTATTATAGAGAGTCATAATGATTGTGAAATATAGTCATACGTATGATTCAGCCCGATGATACGTATGATTCAATCCGATGATACGTATGATTCAATCCAACGATACGTATGATTTGATTCGATGGTACGTATGATTGTTTTGATTGGTCCGCACCGATGCTTCAATTGGTCCGCACCAATGCTTCAATTGGTCCGCACCAATGTTTCAATTGGTCCGCACCAATGTTTCAATTGAAGACCACCGATGAGAAAGCTAGTGATTATTGGTGCAAGAAAGAGGGATGTACCTTTTTCGGCACATCCCTCTTTCCTATAAGCTTTGTATGTTGTTGGCTTACCAGATGTCCTCCGGTTTTTCGGGGTTATCATAGATCTCCTTGGCGCAGTACTCTAGGTAGTCCATGTAGAAGAAGCGCGTGTCGTCGTCCATAACGGTCTTGAACCTAATGTAGTACGTCTCGTCGGGATCCATCGTCGCACGGAAGAGAATGCGACGTAAGCATATGTTGGATGCTCGCATCATGCTGGCATTACCAGGAGCACCAGCACAATATTGGTTGCATCCTTTCATGAAGCCAAAGTTACGCATGCGCTTGTCAACTTCTGCATTGTAATCATCATCGTTGGTGTCAGGGTATGCAGAATCACCAGCACCAATGACGCTAGTCACATTACCATTTGGGGTATGCAAGGTGTTGTCGCCTGCTTGCCGCAGATCCAATGGAATGCCCATTGCTGCGAGTTTATCCTTTCGGGTGCCCCAGTAGAACTGCACCATGCCACGCATGACACCTCCGCATTGTATGGCATATCGCAGCTCATATGTTCCTCGGCGTGGTACAGGTGGCAGACGCATTGTGCAGTCCAGGAGTCCGCGTATGCTCATTTCGTCGCCCTGCATATTTGCCCATCCATTGCCTCGTCCTGTCCAATAGTTGAACCTTGTCTCTCTTGAGATGTCCACGTCCTCAAGGTACTTGTATTCCTCCTCATTAGGGATATAGACATTCTTGTGTTTCTCGTCGGTAATTTCGTTGCCGCGTATGTCGTTGTTCATGAACTCGGGCCACATGCTTGGGACGCTCCAACGGATACGTTGCTTCTGCAGATTGTCGCGTGTTTTGTCGCTGTACCACAGTAATTCGTCGATTGGATAGATAATGCCGTTGCGAATGTTGTTTTCTCCCTCCAAATTGGGTTCACCTATTCTAATGCCTGCTTTGTCTGGGTCGCATGAGAGTTCGTGGTAGGAGCCTCGGCGCTCGTTGTCAAGAACAGGGAAGCGGTTGAGGTATACACCATTGGACTCTGCGCTTTCGAAAATCTTCAGCAAACGGCGCTTGCCCATTGTTGTATAGAACTCCATGACGGGTACAGTGGGCGTCTTCTTGCTGGTGTTGTAACCCATTTCGTTGTAATGAAAGACGAGCTTGTCAGGACTCAGACGCTCTGGCAGCAGATGGTAGGTGATAAACTGATTGAGCAGATTGTCTTCAGACTTATAATTATTGTCGCGTTTTGCCTCGGGATAAATGCCCTCCGCGTCAAGATATGCCATCACATCCTCCAACGTGATGTCCATAACATCCTTTCCAATGGCTTGTTTCCAGAACTCGTCGGTCTCGGCAAAGAATGTAAAACCAAAATAGCGATGCTCGGGTGTATGGAAGGTCGCAGTCTCGCCTTTTGTTTCTTCGTTTTTAGATTTTATCTTACGCTGTTGGAAAAGTTCTTCATATTTCTCATCGCGGTTGGCAGAAAGTGTGTCAACTAATCCACATGCCTCAGCCATTTTTGCAGCAACGACGAAATTACTGTTCTCGTCCTCGGTGTATTTCTTTAACAAGTATCCCAGTGTGTTGTTGCTTGGCGAAATGACCCTGTTCATAGCGTGTATGACACCATTGATACAGAGGATGTCGCGATTATTGACATCAATAACGCAATCATTGATAAGGATACTGTCTGGCACATCAGTATATTGTACGATGAGTTTGCGGTCGTACATGTTGGGCAGTGGAATATCAACACTATTGGATGTGGATGTCGGGGAAGGCAATGAGTTTATCTCATAGGGATTATAGTCGTCACCGCTGTCGATAATGCTGTTGAAGACAATGACATGACGGATAGAGTCGCGTTTGTGCTCGTTGGGAAAAGCATCCCAACTTGCCTCAGCAAGGAGTCCTTGGGAGACGAGTGAATCAAGATACAGCTGAATGGCATCATTTGTGGGTGCAAAGACAGTGTAGTGACCACGTGCCGAGAGTAGCTGGCTAACGGTAGTTTCACTGATGTTGCTGACCATTACTTCACCCAGCAGACGATAGTATTCACTATAGCTATCATGCTTGGCTAAATAACTTGTTATAGTCTCTTCTGTGAATACATAGCGTGCAGATGTATCAATATCCTCCGTACATCCAGCTATCACCAGGGCAACAATTGCCAGTGCATGTAATAGGCTTCTTTTCATATTAGAAATTAAGGCAAAAAATCATTATAGATGTTAGTTATTTTCGTGCAAATATACGACTTTTTTCTTTTGACTCAAAGCATGAGCGCATTTTTTTATGTTAGATGGCGCATTTCTTCTCCCTTTTTCCCTTCTTTCCCTTCTTTTAGTGTTGCAATCTGTTGCGTCCGGCATCTATTCTGAGGAAAATGAAGAGCAGAATAGTGAAGCCCCATAGCGACGAGCCGCCATAACTGAAAAATGGCAGTGGAATGCCGATGACAGGTGTTAGGCCGAGCACCATGCCGACGTTTATGAATACATGAAAGAGAAAGATGCTCAGCACGCAGTATCCATACACTCGGCCGAACGTATATGGCTGCCTCTCTGCCAGGTGCAGAAGTCTCAGTATGAGAGACAGGAAAAGCAGTAATACTATGGCACAGCCTATGAAGCCCTCTTCCTCTCCAACAGTACAGAAGATGAAATCGGTGTCCTGCTCTGGCACATACTTGAGCTTGGTTTGTGTGCCGTTGAGGAAACCTTTTCCCTCAAGTCCACCAGAACCGATGGCTATTTTTGCCTGTATGACATTGTATCCGGCACCGCGAGGATCGTCTTCCAAACCGAGCAGAACTCGGATGCGCATTTGCTGATGCGGCTCCATTACTTTATTCATTACAAAATCTGCGGAATAGAAGAACCCCATGCTCCCCAATGTGAAAAGGGCAATGAGACAGTAAGGGAGAACACGGTCGCGCATCGAGAGATAGAGCAAATAAAGTGCCGATGCTCCGCAGACAAAGACCATTGCCCATACAGCATTGCAAGGATAGACAAAACGGGCAATGAGAATCGCTGCCACATCAATCACCAAAGAGTAAAGGAGTATTTGCCTCGATACCTTTGTTCGTTGCTTGTCGTCCGTTGCCTTCCCACCATAAACCCAAATGAGGCCGATGGTGAAGACTTGTATGAGCAGCATTACGAGCCCATGTCCGAGGCTCATCTCCTCAATACCCCATAGGGGCTCTTCGGCAAAACGTACGCCTATCACAAAATATACCACTGCCGAGATGGCGGTGAAGAGTAGGCAACCAGGCATTCCCTCACGGTAAAGCACAAGGAAGAATGCGCTATATACCAATGCTGTGCCTGTTTCTTTCTGCATAATAATCAGTCCCATTGGGACGATAATCAGAATTAAGCATATAATGAAGTCGCGCCATTTCCTGACATCGAAATTGTATGTGCTCATCACTTTTGCCAGACAGAGTGCAACACCAAACTTGGCAAATTCTGCAGGTTGTATGCTAGAGTTTCCTATTTTTATCCAGGACATGGAGCCTTTGATGTCATGTGCCAGAAAAGGTGTGGCAAACAGCAGGCCAAGAAAACATATATATATAATGTAAGAGAGCGACTCAATGAGCCGGTCATCTGTCATGAGAATAAAAAAGGCAAGGAGCAACGAACTGCCTATCCAGACTATTTGCATACCACTGCGAGTGGAGAAGTCGATGATGTTGCCTGCCTGGTCGTAGTCATAGCTGGCACCGCAGACACTCATCCACCCTAGTGCTAGCAGTACCATATAGATGAAAATGGTAAGCCAATCGAGTGACTTGAACAGAGAGGGCGACTTCTTTTTTCGTTTAGAGTCCATAATAGTTCTCCTTATTCATCGGATATCGTGCTATCTAGTGTTCCGGTGCTAAGGCGCAGGCGGAAGGTCATCATTCGTCTTGTACAGATGTTTGTTCTCAAAAACTGTGGCGCGAGCCTGGCTTGCTTCAGAGAGTTTGCCGTTGATATACTGCTCCATCATGAGTGCACCTATGGGGACGCCGTAGGTTGCTCCCCAGGATCCATTTTCCACATAAACGCAGATGGCAATCTTCGGGTTTTCGCGAGGAGCGAATCCCATGAAAACGCTATGATCCTGACCATGAGGGTTCTGAGCCGTTCCGGTCTTGCCACAGACCTCATAGAAAGATGTGTTGGCAATGCGACAGGTACCTCCCAGCACAGCCTGACGCATGCCCGTAACCACTGTCTCGTAGTAATTCCGTTGGACACGTGTATAATGCTTCTTTGTGTAGAGTGTGTCGAGAGGCATACCCTGCACTTCCTTGATGACGTGCGGGATGATGTAGTAGCCGCGATTCGCAATAGTGGCACCGAGATTGGCTATCTGAAGGGGTGTGAGGTTGACTTCGCCCTGCCCGATGCTGATACTGATGACTGTCAAACCGCTCCAACTGCCGCGATAGGCTTTGTCGTAAAAAGGAGCGTTAGGAATCATGCCGCGCTTCTCGCCTGGCAAGTCGATGCCGAGCTTGTAGCCGAATCCCATACTGACCATGTAGTCCTTCCAGGTCGTCATCGCATCCTGTACCGTTTTGTACTTCTTCCTGTTCCCAAACATATAATAAAGTCCCCAGCAGAAATAACCGTTACATGAGGTTGCAATGGCGGGAATAAGTGGTAGTGGAGATCCGTGTCCGTGGCAACCTACTTTAAGTCCCCTGAAATGGAAACCGTGACTGCAAGGGTAGGCGGTACCTGGGGTGATGATGCCTTCCTGCAGGAAAGTGAGTGCCTGGCTTGTTTTGAAGGTGGAGCCTGGCGGGTATTGACCCATGATAGCGCGATTGAGGAGTGGTTTGTGAGGGTCTTGGGCAAGCAACTTCTGGCTCTTTCCGCGTTGTCGTCCAATCATGATGCGGGGATCGTAAGTGGGGCTTGACACCATACATAGCACTTCGCCGGTACTTGGTTCGATGGCAACAATGCTGCCAAGCTTGCCTTTCATGAGACGTTCGCCAAGGGCTTGCAGCTCAATATCTATGCTCATCGTTAGATTGCGCCCAGGGATAGGAGCTATGTCGAACTTTCCGCTTTGGTAGCGTCCTTTAATACGTCCTCTGGCATCTCTCAGGAGAATCTCCATCCCTTTCTCGCCGCGTAGTACTGTCTCGTACGAGCGTTCTACACCGAGTTTGCCAATATAGTCACCGCTGCGGTAGTAATTGTCAGCCTCGATGTCCTCTGGCCCTACCTCACCAACGTCACCAAGCAGATGAGCCCCGTTCGGATAATTGTATTGTCGGATACTTCGTTTCCGTATGTAGAAGCCCGGGAAGCGAAAGAGCTTTTCTTGGAAACGGCTGAATTCTTCGGTAGAAAGCTGGCTCATGAAGAGTTGCTGGGTGTAGCTGCTATAGCCAGGATTACGTTTCCGGTCTTTTATTTCCTCCATTCTATGTTCGTACCAGTCGCGGGTGATGTCGAGACTCTCGCAAAGGTCGAGTGTATCGACGCCGATTTGCTCAATCATGATGACCATAACGTCATAGGCAGGCTGGTTGTAAACAAGTAGTTTGCCGTTGCGGTCGGATATGGCACCTCGGGCAGGATACTGTATACGCTTGAGGAAAGCGTTCGAGTCGGCGCTCATCTTGAAGTCCTCACTGAGCAGTTGCAAGGTGAAAAGGCGGAGCAGATAGACAATGATGATGACCACCGCAGCACCGCCAATCACGTATTTGCGCTTCTCAAGTTCGTAGTTGGCTTTCGTTGAGCCTTGCTTCCCTTCCATAGTCCAACATTTACTTTTTGGGATTGCGGACGTGCTCTACCAATACAATCAATATTAGGGATGCGGCATAGCTTACTCCCATACTGATGGCAATATCTTCGAGGAAGAAATATGAGAAACCTTCGAGGGCAAAGTAAATAATATGATGGATTAGGAGCAGAAGGGCTATAAACTGAAAGTAGTTCCATCGTCCCATTTCTGAGAAGCTGGGATGAAGTTGCTCTTCGGAGTCGCGTGGAGCCATGAGTTCCAGTAAGGCCGGCTGAATGAATGCTATGAAGGTGAGGGCTGCGGAACTTATGCCGGAAGTTCCTGCAAAAATGTCGGCAACGAATCCCACGCCAAAGCCCCAGAGCAAGGCTTCTGTACGCGATGTCCCCATCGGTAGAGTGATGACAATGAGCGGGCACAATAAGGGCGCTCCATAGCCCCAAGGATGTACTTTGTCTAAAATGAGCACCTGTACCAGAAGCAGCAATAGTGCCCATGCCAAGCGTTTGAGAATTGGAACTATCATTGTGACAAGAGGGAGTCGAGCTCTGCTTTATTGTGATTATCAATTACGTTGACGTGTCTGATGTTGGCCAAGTCGGTGCTCAGGAGAATTTCAAGTTCGTAGGCCAGGCCGTCACTACTGTTCTTGATTTCCGCCACTTTCCCGAGAAAAATTCCGGCTGGGAATACATTGCTGAAGCCGCTTGTCTCGACGACATCGCCTTTCTGAATGTGTGCATGGCGGGGCACATCGTCCATGTAGGCTCTTAATGGCCTGCCGCCCTTCCATTTCAGATAACCGAAGTATTCGGTTCCCCTCAACCGACAACTGATGCTGCTGTGGCTGTTGAGGATGGACATGACGAGGGCATGATGTGAAGTTACATCGCTGACGATGCCAACTACGCCTGTCCCGCTTACTACGCCCATTTCAGGAGCAACGCCGTCGTCGCTGCCGACGTTAATGACCAACATATTGTCCCTCCTCCTGACGCTGTTATCGATGATGCGTGCAGGAATCAGGGTCATGCTGCTATTTGTCCATTCCCTTTTGATTGTCGTGGTGTCGCCCTTTGCCTGTGCCAGTTCGTGACGGAGAATGTCTATGTTCTGTTGCAGAATGATGTTCCGGCGGGCGAGAGCGGCATTCTCTGCAGGCATTCTGAGGTACGAAAGCGCTTCTGCTTCCCATTCATGCACCATAGCGGCAACAATGTTGGCTTGAGTGAACCAGACACTGCCCTGATAATGGTTGTATTGGAAAAGCAGGAATCCACTGAGCACTTCCAGAATGAGGAAGAGTGCCCAGTGAACGTAGGCTGTTATGCGCTCGATGAAATCGTGCACGATTACATCAGGAAGGCGAAGTTGTTGATATTCTTCAGTGCTACTCCAGTACCTTTCGCAACGCTGTGCAAGGGGTCTTCAGCCACGTGGAATTCAATGTTGATTTTCTCTGTCAGACGCCTTGCCAGACCTCTGAGCAGGGCACCGCCGCCTGTCAGCCAAATGCCGTTCTTCACGATATCGGCATAGAGTTCGGGCGGAGTCTCTTCGAGTGCGCTGAGGACAGCAGTCTCAATCTTGGCGATGGTCTTTTCCAGACAGTGTGCAATCTCCTGATAGCATACGGGAACCTCCATCGGGAGTGCCGTGATACGGTTCGGGCCGTGAACAACATAGTCCTCAGGAGCGTCTTCTCCCAGGTCGGTCATAGCGGCGCCGACATGAATCTTGATGCGCTCGGCCATACGTTCGCTGACCTTGACGTTGTGCTGGCGGCTCATGTATTCCTGGATGTCTGAGGTCAGTTCATCGCCAGCAATACGAAGGCTCTTGTCTGCCACGATGCCGCCGAGAGAGATAACGGCAATCTCGGTACTGCCGCCACCTATATCAACAATCATGTTGCCTTCTGGGGCAAGGACATCGAGACCGATACCGATGGCTGCTGCCATAGGTTCGAAGATGAGATAGACCTCACGGCCTCCTGCATGTTCGGCACTATCGCGGACGGCACGAAGTTCCACCTCGGTACTACCACTTGGAACGCCGATGACCATCTTCAACGAGGGTGAGAAAAGGCGGTTGCCGGAGTGCACCATCTTGATGAGGCCGCGCATCATCTGTTCGCAAGCGTTGAAGTCGGCAATTACGCCGTCGCGCAAGGGACGAATGGTGCGGATGTCCGGGTTGGTCTTTTCGTACATCATCTTTGCTTTATCGCCGACTGCAATCATGCGCTCTGTGCGGCGATCAAGCGCTACTACACTGGGCTCGTCAACGACAATCTTACCATCACAGATGATGATGGTGTTGGCCGTTCCCAGGTCCATCGCTATTTCTTTGTTAAGGGAAAACCAGTTCATTTATGTATTTTACGTTTTGACGATTTACTATTTTTAATGATCAATGTTCAATGGATTTAAACCACCCGTGTATTGCGGTGTCATAGTGACTGCTGACGCCGAAGGCCTGGGTGGCGAACCACTGACGGTCTGCAAGCTCGCTTTGTGCACCTTGCTTCTTCAACAGTTCGAGAAGGGCCCCGTATTCAGCCTTTGAAGGCACGATGATGACATCGCGGAAATTCTTTGCTGCAGCTCGGATGAGGCTGATACCGCCTATGTCGATTTTCTCGATGATGTCAGCCTGACTTGCTCCTGCTGCCACGGTGTCCTCGAAAGGATAGAGGTCAACGATAACAAGGTCGATGGCCGGGATTTCATACTGCTGCATCTGCTGCTTGTCGCCTTCGTTCTCGCGCCGTCCCAGGATGCCGCCAAAAACCTTCGGGTGCAAAGTTTTTACGCGACCGCCCAGGATGCTGGGATAGGTGGTTACGTCCTCTACCTTTCGGCAGGGGATGCCGAGACTCGCAATGAAAGCCTGAGTACCGCCGGTGGAAAGCAACTCGACGTCCTGATCATGGAGTGTGCGCAGAATTTCCTCCAGCCCGTCTTTGTGGAAAACCGACACCAAAGCACGCTTTATTTTTCTTGTTTCCATATTATTAATTCATTGTTTGCAATTCAAAACACATAGTTTATCTCCCTCCTCTTTGGCTTTGCGATAGGGGAGGGGACTTTTTGTGCGTGCAAAGATACAAATAAGCGAGCGAAATACAAAAGGAAAACGAAAGTTTTTCTTTTTATTTCCGAGAGGAAGTACATTCTGGTGCTCCTGCAGGTCTTTTCATGGGCTCAGTCTGACTTTGGCCTTGCCGCTTGAGCATTTAAAGAGGTACAAAAAGAAAAAGGAAGTAGTCAAGCGCAGACTAATGAATACTGAGAAAATGTTTTTTCTGTCCGGAGAAAAAGTTCTTTCCACTCGAGAAATTTTATATTCCAAGCCGTGGAATATAAGTTTCAAGTCTTGAAATTTATGTTTCAAGGCTTGGTATATAAGTTTCAAAACGTGAAATGGGAATTTCCTCTAACGAGAGGGAAATGTTCTCCTAAAGAAAAAAACAAATTTAATAAGGAAGAGAAATAAAGAAAAGGAGTTGCTAAATGATAAAAGCCTAAGTCTTTCTCCACTCAAAATGAAATTTTGAATTTCTTAATTTTGAATTTTAAATTATATGTTGTACCTTTGCACAAAATTTCATTTTAGACTTTTTAAATGACCTTATTTGACGTTTATCCTCTGTTTGACATTGCCATTGATCACGGCAAGGGTTGCCTCGTTTGGGACACGGATGGCAATGAATACCTAGACCTTTACGGCGGGCATGCTGTCATCAGTGTGGGACATGCTCATCCGCACTACGTAGAAGCCATCAGTAGGCAAGTTGCAAAATTGGGCTTCTATAGCAATTCTGTGCAGAATCCTTTGCAAAGTGAGTTCGCCCGACGCTTGGGTAAAGCCTGCGGTTACGAGGATTATAGCTTGTTCCTTATCAATTCCGGCGCTGAGGCCAACGAGAACGCCCTGAAGTTGGCTTCCTTCTATAATGGCAGAACCCGCATTTTGTCTTTGGAGAAGGCTTTCCACGGACGTACCTCTTTGGCGGTGGAAGCGACGGCCAATCCCAAGATTATCGCACCTATCAATGCTAACGGTCATGTTACTTACTTGCCCCT
>JAGCNQ010000121.1 GCA_017645845.1 Bacteroidaceae bacterium | reverse complement strand
TGCCATAAAAATCTAAATATCATGCTTGTAACTCTGAGTGAAATACTGAAAGATGCCAATGAGCGGCATTACGCTGTTGGGGCATTTAATTGTCTGAGTTTGGAAAATGTAATGGGAGCCCTGGAGGCTGCCGAGGAATTGCAGTCGCCTATCATCCTGCAATTGGCCGAGGTGCAGTTCCCAGAGGCACCTATGGAGCTGATGGCTCCGCTTTACTTGGAAGCCGCCAAGCGTTCGTCAGTACCCGTCTGTGTGCATCTCGACCACGGCCAAAGCCTTGAAACCTGCGTACGAGCCATCCGACTTGGCTTTACCTCTGTGATGTTCGACGGAGCTGCGTTGCCTTTTGAAGAGAATGTGGCCATTACTAAAGAGGTAACGCGCATTGCCAAAGCTGCCGATGTGGATGTGGAGGCCGAACTGGGCAAGGTGGGCGATTGCGGTAAGGATACTGCCGACGTCTTTACGGATGTGGAGGAATCGGTTCGCTTTGTAAATGAAACTGGCGTCGATGCGCTGGCTGTCGCCATAGGAAACCTGCACGGACATTATGTACATACGCCTCAGTTGAACATCCAGCGTCTTATTGAGATTCACGAGGCCAACCAACTGCCCTTGGTACTTCATGGTGGCAGCGGCACCAGCGTGGAGGACTTTAAGGCTTGTATCCATAATGGTATCTGCAAGATAAACGTCGCTACAGCAATTCAGCGCGGCATCATGAAACGCATGAACGAACGCTTGGCACAAAAGCCCGACGAGGGATATATCCCTCTGAAGCAGGTGATGATTGATGCGTCGCGCGAGGTGGTGAGTGAACACATGAGGCTTTTTGAAAGCGATAAGAGAATAGTTTGATTAAGAATTAAAAATTAAAAAAGAAGAATTAAGAATTAGACTTTAGCAATTATCCATGAACAAGGGTAAAATATTTCTTATACTTGGCGTTTGCCTGACGATGCTACCTTTTAGGGCAGACTCTAAAAAGTCGGTGGCTGATTATGCCGACCCGACCATCGGCGGGGTAAGTGTTCTGCTGGAAACCACCAGGCAGACCATGCATCTTCCCAACGAGATGCTGCGGTTCGTTCCCCTGCGCAGCAGTATGCTGGACGACTGGATTGAGGACTTCGCCTTGCAAATGCCTAACCACCGCCGGCACTGGGTGTTCGGCTTTATGCCTTTCTCCACCGATAATCCGGAAAGTGTATGGTCGGCTCCAGGCGTCATCAACAACGAGGAGACGCATCCTTATTACTATCGTGCCCAACTGGACGGCGTGACCTTTGAATTTGCTCCAGCCAAGAAGAGCGGCATCATACGTATGACATTCGATGGCGAAGGCCAGCATCCCATGCGTTTCCGCAGTCGTACCTCCATCGGTTTCTACGACCATGAGGGCAACCGTGTAGTTACAGGTACGGCTGGTTTCGGTCAGCCCGAATGTAAGGAAAACATGACGGCCTATCTGTATGCCGAGTTTGACTGCGACATGCACGATATTCATTATCCTGGCCAGGACACCAAGCATCTGATGCTGACAGCCGACGGCCAGAAGAAGGTGGTGACGATGCGGTACGGTATCTCTTACATCGACAAGGAACAGGCAAGGGCTAATATGGAGCGGGAGATTCCGCATTTCGACTTCGACCGTGTTCGTAAGGATGCCAAAAGGACGTGGAAAAAGAGACTGGGACAGATAGAGGTGAGTGGCGGAACGGAAGCGCACATGCGAACCTTCTACACGGCACTATACCGTTGCTCGGAGCGTATGGTGGATATCAACGAGTACGGACGCTTTTTCAGTGCCTGGGACCGCAAGGTGCATATATCGGACGAGCCTTTCTACGTTGACAACTGGCTCTGGGACACGCACATTGCCCTTGAACCGTTACACACCATCCTGAACCCTGACATGGAGGTGCAGAAGATAAACTCTGTGATTGAAATGTACAAGGAGAGCGGCGTTATGCCACGCTTTGCCCTCACCTCAGGCGAATGGGCAGGTATGACGGGCAACTTTGCCGCTGTGTGGATGATGGATGCTTGGGCAAAGGGATTGCGCTTTGATATGGCGACAGCCTACGAAGGCTTCCGCAAGAACTCGCTGGAGCGTACCTTGCTGCCTTGGCGCACAGGACCGGCCACCCCATTGGACACATTCTACAATGCTCATGGCTATTATCCTGCTTTACGACCCGGAGAGCCAGAAACCATTCCAGAGGTGGATACCAACTGGGAGCGCCGCCAGAGCGTTTCGCTGACCACCGTGAACAGCTATTCCGACTGGTGTATTGCTCAGATTGCCAAGATGTTGGGAAGGACGAAGGACGAGAAATTGTTTATGGAACGTTCGAAGTTCTATCGCAACGTCTTCCGCACGGATAAGTGCATGATGTGGCCCAAGGACGATAAGGGCGAATGGGTGGAACCTTTCAACCCCATGCACGACGGGCGGGCTTACTTCACAGAGAACAATGCCTACATCTTCAACTGGGACGTGAAGCACGATTTGGAGGGACTTTTCTCCCTGATGGGCGGACATAAGAAGGCCGAGGCCAAGCTGGACGAGCTTTTCCACATGGGTGTAGGTACAGCCAAGTTCCGCTTCTACAATGTATTGCCTGATGCCACGGGGCTGATGGGTATGTTCCAGATGGGCAACGAGCCCAGCTTCCATATACCTTATTTATATGATTACGTGGGAGCGCCTTGGAAGACGCAGAAGTACATCCACAGTCTTATCGACACCTATTTCATCGACTCCTACCTAGGTATGCCAGGCGATGAAGACGGAGGTGGTATGTCGGCCTTCGTAGTCTTCTCCATGATGGGCTTCTTCCCTGTCACTCCAGGTACCACCTCTTACGCTATCGGCAGTCCGTTCTTTGAGAAAGCCACACTCCATCTTCCTGATGGGAAGTCATTCACCATAAAGGCAAAGGACATCTCTTCTGAAAACAAGTTCATCCAGAGTGCTCGGCTTAATGGAAAAACCCTGACCAAGCCTTTCCTCACTCATGAACAACTTATGGCGGGCGGTACGTTGGAATTGCAGATGGGATGCCGTCCCGATAAGGCATGGGGAAAGGAATAGTTCAAATCTGAATCGCAATACGAATTGTTAATTCTAAACCGTTAAAGTTAAATTTTAAGTGATATCATGAAACGTAGTGAAATCAATCAGATTCTGCGCGAAGCCAAGGATTTCCTGGCATCACGTCAGTTTGTGTTGCCCGAATGGGCAGGATGGAGCCTTGCAGACTGGAAGGCTAACTGTCAGAAAGTAGATTATATTGTGGAACGTATGCTGGGGTGGGACAT
>JAGCNQ010000120.1 GCA_017645845.1 Bacteroidaceae bacterium | reverse complement strand
TTTCATATGGCACATTATTCAAAGACCTACTCATCGCCCGCCCAGTTGACGGCATTGCTACAGTTGCGCGGTCTCCACGTCGAGAACGTCACACGGACGGAGAACTACCTCCGCCACATCGGCTACTACAGATTCAGTGCATACCTTTATCCCCTCTTGACCACACCGAAGGAGAATCATGTGTTCAAGCCCGGAGCAGCCTTCAATCAGGCTCTGGACATGTACCGTTTCGACAGGCATCTGCGACTGCTGATGTTCAACGAGATAGAAAAGATAGAGGTTGCCGTGCGCAGTGCCATCGTCAACATCACAAGCCGCGAGACAGGCAATCCTTTCTGGATGACCGACCCGACTTGTTTCTATGATGCCAACACCTTTGTCAAGACAAAACAACTCATAGATGCCGAACTCGCCAAGTCACGCGAGGACTTCATAGAACATTTCCGCAACACCTATTCCGACCCATATCCTCCATCATGGATGTTGGCAGAGATCCTGCCTTTGGGCGTACTGACCAGAATATACAACAACATCAAGAGCAACCAGATACGCAAGAAGATAGCCCAGGAGTTTTCGCTGGGCATCCCTGTGTTCAACTCATGGATGACCATCATCACCGTTGCCCGCAACAATTGCGGCCATCACGCTCGCGTATGGAACCGTACATTTGCATTGCAAGTGCTGACCCAGCGGCGCATGAGCCGCCCTTGGATTACTATTCCCGTCAACCAGCGGAAAGTCTATTTCAGCCTTTGCATCATCAAGTATTTCCTCAACATCATTTCGCCCGTCAACGACATGAAGGCGAAGGTCGATGCCCTGCTCTCCGCTTACCCGTCCATCGACGTCACCGCCATGGGCTTCCCCTGTGAAATACGAACTTTCGTATTTCACAGGAAATCCAAACAAATTGTAAATCCGAACAAATATCATATATTTCCTCAAAATAGGCAGATTATAGGTGATAGTTGTTCGGATTTCATTCATAGGTCAAAAGCAGCCTGAAGAGCCGATGTCTTACCTCTCCAAATAGGAGATTCACTGACCTGCAGACCACTTTCTATCTTCTTGACGGCATCCTCACGTATCTTGGGCATTATGCCTAAATAAGTCATGGTCGTAGTTACGCTCTTATGGCCGAGCATTTTGCTGATTTGGAATACGGACATATTGTTCTCCAGTGCATGGGTGGCCGCAGAGTGCCTGAACTGGTGGGAATGGAGATCTTGTGGAACATCTTCGCATGTGGCATGGGCTATCTTCGCATATTTTTTGAGCTGCTTGTTCACCCCTTCCTCGCTTTGTTTCACCCTGTTTCCTTTGTGCTTGGAATAGAAGAGGAGTGCCTCATGGTCAGGGTTGCCCCCATGCTGTATGGCAATGTATTTTCTCAGATATTTCAGGAGTTTCTCCGGCAGGAAGAGCGTCCTGCTCACCCTACCTTTACCTATTACGGTTACGAATGCAGGATTTTGATTCATGTGCAGTTCTCCAATCTTGATTGACAACACTTCGTCCAGGCGGGTCGCCGTGGTGTAGAGGAACACCATGAGGGTTGAGTATTTCAGCCCTGATGCAGTTTCTGTCCCGGCAGCCTTTATCAGTGCATTGATGGCATCCTGCGAAAGTGGATTCACCATTTTCGAGTTCATGTCCCTCCTTAGTTTGATGGCAGATGCCTTGGCATACAGCCAGAGCAGTGAGGCATCCTTCCGTGCGGCATATTTCAAGAACGCCCTTATGGAGGCAAGACGTACGTTGCAGGTTTGAGCCTTGCAGTTCTTCACGTCACAGAGCCAGTCAAGGAATTTGCTGATGAGGGGCTCGTCAAAATGACTCACAGAAAAGCCCATAGGCTTGACTTTGCAAACCTGTTCCAGGTACTTCAAGTATAGCTGCATGGCCACCTTGTGGTTCTTGACCGTATGCACGCTTCCACATCTGGCCGCCTCCCCGATAAAGTCACGGAAATGCTCACCGAATTGCTGTAGTTCGCTCTTCTTCATGGCTCTGGTATTGTATGTTGCAGTGTATCGCCCATAATCTCATCATATATGTCCGCAAACCTTGGGACAAGATGATAATAGTACAGTGTGCTGTCAAGGCTCCTGTGCCCCATGCTCCTGCTCAGCGCAAGCAGTTCCTCCGTAATCTCATACCCTCTGTTTGGCATGGCATTGACATTGTGTACGGTATAGTGATGCCTGAAGGAGTAGACCACCACTCCTCTGCGCATGTTGTACTTCCTCCACAGTTTCCTGAAATGGTATGCGAGCCAGTCCTTGGGATGGTATCCGCCTTTCCAGTCCGGAAAGAAAGGATGGCGCGACGGCATCAGCCTCTCCATCTTTGCATCGTACTTGCGTATTAGGGCGAGCATCGTTTCGTGCAACACGACAGTATGCTCATTATAGCCCTTTCCGTGACGGATATGTATGATGCCGTCCTCCAAGTCCACGTCAGCCCTCGTCAGGAGTCGGGCCTCGCACCCGCGCATGCCGCTGCTGTAGAGAAGCCTGAAGATCGCAGGAAACTCCAAGGCGTTCAGTGACTGAGCGTCATGAACGAATCCGTGGCTTCGGATTACCTCTGTCTCGTCGCAGGCACGGAAGAAATTGCGCAATTCTGCTTCCGTGAACAGGACGGGGTCGCCAGCGGGCATCTTCTTCTCCAAGGGTACGGGAGAGAAGAGGAAGTCGTTCCTCCTGTTTAAGTATTCGATGAAGGCATTGAGGGGACCCACCCGTGAGGCCTGCGTAGTGCCAGACTCCTTGGGACGCCTTGCGCCCCATCTGTCAATCTTGTCTTGGGTGAGCCACGGGTCTCCCGGATATTCCTTCTTACAGAAGCTGAGCATGTAACGCAGGTGCTTCACCGTCGTCATACTGAGCCGTGAGACTTCGCGGAACCGAATGTATGCATCAAGAGCATCTTCAAAGCAGACCTGTTTCATCGTCCATGTATGTTTTACTGTTGACGGGGTAGTATTCAATACTTATCGCACATCTGCGAAGCAGCTCAGCGCTGCATGAGAGATAGGACTCCACGGTCTGGGGCGACCTGTGTCCCATGACGTTTGATATGACAGACATGTCCGCGCCGTCTTGCAACATGCTGACGGCAAGGTGATGACGGAGCAGATGGAGACCGCGCCTCCTTCCGTCCTGTCTTATGCCTGCAAGCCTGTAGAGCTTCACACTGACATCATAGACCTCACGGCCTTTCATCGGCCTGACCCACTTGCTCTCCGTCAGGAAAATGTGGTCTGACTTGTATTCCGGCCTTTCCTCTGTAATGTAGCGGAACAGGGCATTGCCAACTGCAGGAATCATGGGTACACGCACAACGCCACGGGTCTTTGACTGAACCAGGCATATCTCGTCCTTTTCCCAGTCCACTTCGCTGAATCTCAGATCGGCTATGTCCGTACTCCTCAGTCCCGTAAACATGGCCAAAATGCAGACGCTCCTGTTCCGAAGAGACAGCTTGTCCTCGCTCATAATCACATCTCTCAGGGCCTTGACCTCACTGTCGGTGAGGAAGTCGCATACTTTCTGGCAGCGGGGAATCATCGGGAGAATGCGTATGATCCTTTCCAGTTCACTCCCAGCTAAGACAGGCATGCAGTCTTGAAGGACGGACTTGATGTAACGGCACTGGTCGCCACCTATCTTTCCCTGTGTGAAATAGGCCTGGATGTCATCCTCCGTGATTTCCTGAAAACAGTTCCTTCCAAGATTGGCCATATACAGCAGGAAGGCACTTGCAACAGCCTTGTAAGTCTTTACGGTCTTAGGCATCAGACCTCTGGCCAGTGCTATCGGCGAGTAGGACTCACGCAGACTCTTGAACTCAGGGGGAAGTAGCGCATAGACAGCCTCCTTCAGTGGACGTTTGTAGTTTACATCGGGGAGTGTACCCTCGATGTCGAAATCCCTGACAATACGCATGGCTCGTCTCCTGTTGTAGCCAGTAGCCTTGCATATCGCCTTCTCATAGTCAGAGGAACTGGGAGACTCTGACCAACACGCCATCTCCTCTATGGCTTTCTCTACATAGGCAATACTGCCCCTTGCATAGCCAACGTCTGACATGTATCCAAGCAGACGATGGAAACGTAATCTGTAATCCTTTTGTTCTTGCATATGCTTGTAATTGTAATATGACGATTACAAAATACAAACAAATGTTGTGGAAAACAAACTTTTACGCAGCTATTTCAATCAAGAAGTTCGGATTTACAATTTGTTTGGATTTCTCGCGGATGGGAGAGCGAGCCTTTGTGGCAATAACCGCCGTTTCATAACCCTTCTCTTCCAAATATTCACAAAACCCCTGAACATTTGTTCAGACTTTCACCTCGGCAGACACTTTTTCGGTCTTGCCAGGGGCTTTTTCGTGGGACTTTATGTAATTTTGTGGCTCAAAATGAATAAAGACAATAGAAAAAATGAAGGAAATTTGAAAAAAGTTATCGTTGTGCTTAGTTTTTCGGTTCGCTGAATCGTCCTTGTTGTGTATGAATGATAATTATGACGAAAAAAGAATTTGAAGACATATACCGTCAGCATTATGC
>JAGCNQ010000119.1 GCA_017645845.1 Bacteroidaceae bacterium | reverse complement strand
ATGAAATAAAGAGGCACAGCATCCATGAAGTCAGGACTGTTGGCTCCCTCAAATAGGGTAAGCTACATGTTCTCCGCTTTACCCGTGGCAGGTGTGTACCCAATACGGGTTATAATGTGAGGCTCTCCTAAGTCAAGTCCCACCCATTGCATTTTGCTTCCTGAAGCATTGTAGTAGGTCGAGGCATCATTATCAAATGCCATAGCTGCCTTCGACTCTGTGGCAGAATACATCAGCGTGCCTTCGAGAAGCTGGTCTACAGATTCATCGTAAGCATGCAGTCCGTTCGAAATGAACAGAATCGATAGCAGGAGGAAAAGCCTGCAAGTCGTTAGTCTTGCCATTTATTAGTATTAACTAATAATTTGGCGACAAAGTTAAACAAATTTAACAAATTATGCGCCCTTCATTTGTTAAAACGTGTTAAGACTGCTGTCTTTTAAACAAATAATGGTAAAAATGGGGGGTAAAAATGCTGCGTGGAGTGTTAATAAACACAGCACACAGCATTTTAAGCTTCTGTTTTATTTCAGCGTAAACTTCACTTTACAGGTGAGACGGTCACTGGCATCTCCGGCTTGCGCTATGAATTCACCCGGCTCTGCTTTCCAATCATCGGCTGTTTCGTCCCAAAAAGAAAGGGCACGCTTGTCGGTGGTCAGTGTTACAGTCTGGGTCTCTCCGGGCTTGAGTGTCACCTTCTGGAATGCCTTCAGCTCCTTGACGGGACGGTCCACGCTGCACTTCACATCAGTGATGTAGAGCTGTACTACGTCACAACCCGTACGGTTGCCTGTGTTGGTGACATCGACCTTGAAGGTCATATTGCCGTCGGTTGTCTCATTGAACGCGCATCTAAGGTTACTTACCTTGAAGGTGGTATAGCTGAGGCCGTGACCGAAGGCGAAGGTGGGTTTCAGCTTCTGCTTGTCGGTCCAGCGATAGCCCACATAGATGCCTTCCTTGTACTCCTCATCGATGATTTTTTTCTCGCCGTTACGCCAGATGCCGGGGAAGGCTGCTTCGCCAAAGGAATGAGCTCCGCATTGCTCCAGGCTCTCATACCAAGTGAATGGCAACTTGCCACTGGGACTGACGTCGCCCAGCAGTACTGCAGCCAGCGCCGTGCCGGCCTCGCTGCCCAGGAACCATCCCTGCACGATGGCAGGTAGCTGCTTCTTCCAAGGCATGCTCACGGCATTACCGCTGATGTTCACGTAGATGGTGTTCTTATTGACAGCAGCCAATACTTTGATGAGATTGTCCTGCCCGTATGGGAGGTCCATCGTCTTGCGGTCGTGCCCCTCGCTGTCTTGATAGTCGCTCTTGTTCAGTCCGCCGAAGATGATAACATAGTCGGCAGTCTTGGCTTTCTCCACAGCCTCTGCGATGAGTGCTTCGGACGAGCGGTCGTCTTTCAGGTTCTGGCCGGTAGTCACACCATTGTAGCTACCAGAAACATCGCCCACATAGCCACGGGCAAATTCAATCTGGCAGTTGGAATCCTTCAGCCGCTCCTGGAGGCCTTGCAAGGGACTGATTTCGTGCTGCACTTTCAGGGAGCTGGAACCGCCGCCTACGGTCATCATCTTGATGGCATTCTCGCCCACCACAAGAATCTTCTTGCCCGCAGGGTCGATAGGCAATACGTTGCCCTCGTTCTGCAGGAGCACAATGCCTTGCTGTGCCACCAGACGGGCTGTCAAGTAATGTTCTTCGCTGCAAAGGAAACCATAGGGCTTTTGCTTGTTCATAGTGGTACGGAAGAATGTGCGCAGCACGCGGCGCACCTTTTCATCAAGCTCCTTGGTCGTGTATTTGCCTTCGACAATGGCCTTCTGGTACTGCTTGGAGAGGTAATACATGTCGTAGGCATTCGATGCACCTTCGCTCAGACCGTTCGTCCAGGTGCCGAACTCCATGTCGAGCCCGTTCTTGACTGCCTGATCCAGGTCATGAGCACCACCCCAGTCGCTGACCACAACGCCGTCAAAGCCCCATTCTCCCTTCAGTATCTTGTTGAGAGTGTATTGATTGTGACAATTGTGTTCATCCTTATAGAGGTTGTATGCACCCATCACGCCCCAGGCCTTGCCTTCCTTGACGGCAGCTTCGAAGCCGGGAAGGTAAATCTCTCGAAGGGCACGGTCGCTGACTATTACATTCACTTGATGTCGGTACTCCTCATCATTATTCAGACAGTAGTGTTTCACGCAACTTGCCACTCCTACGCTCTGCAAGCCCTGAACGTACGGAACCACCATACGGGAGGTGAGGTAGGGGTCTTCGCCCATGTACTCGAAGTTACGGCCTCCCAACGGGGTACGGTAGATGTTGATGCCAGGACCCAGAATCATGCTCTTGCCGCGATAGAGCGCCTCCTCGCCCAAAGCGGCACCATACAGGATTGATAGCGAGGGGTGCCATGTGGCGGCAAGGCAGGTCAGAGCAGGGAAAGCAACGCATGAGTCATTGGTCTGCCCAGCCTGTTCCCATTCGTCCCAAAGCACGTCTGGACGCACACCATGAGGTCCGTCGTCCGTCCAAAAGTCGGGCATACCGAGCCGCTTCACGCCAGCACTCGAGAACTTACTTTGGGCGTGAATCACATCAATCTTCTCGGCCAGCGTCATACGTGCGAGTGCATCTTCCACACGGGCTTCGATATCTTTCGTCGTGTCAAGATAAACAGGAGTCTGGGCTGATGCTATTGAACATTGACTATTGAACATTGACCATTGGGCAATCAGCAGAAAAAGGGCGAGTTTACGTTTCATCTTCTTATTCTCTTAATAACTTATTCTCTTATTATTTCAATCTTTGTTCCATGAAGCATATCAGCTGTTGGCATACGTTTCTTGCCTGCAAGCTGGACTTCATCTAAGACGAGATAACCGCCAGGAAGCGAAACATATAGACTGTCATGTTCTCCCCCTTCTTTGGAGAAGTTAGGGGAGGCTGTTGCTTTGAAGACTTTCATTTCTGTTTCTTTTCCATTGGCAAGGACAGGTGTCCAGGCAGCAGGATAGGGGCTGAGGCCTCGGATGAAGTCGTAAGCACTCTTGAGCGTATGTTCTTGCCACTTGATTTGGCATGTTTCCTTGAAAACCTTCGGAGCAGGTCGTAATGGCTCGTCCGTCATGAACTGGCTTTGGTCGGTTGCTGTAGCCTGACCACACTCGATGAGTCGTACCGTCTTGATGACGAGTTCTGCCCCCTTCATCATGAGCTTGTCATGTACGTCCTCTGCACAATCATCCGGGGCAATGGGAACGCGCTCCTGCAGGATGATGCGGCCTGTGTCAATCTGCTCATCAAGGAAAAAAGTGGTGATGCCCGTCTCGGTATCACCGTTGATGATGGCCCAGTTGATGGGGGCAGCACCGCGATACTGTGGCAAGAGAGCTGCATGCAGGTTGAAGGTGCCGAGTGGCGGCAGGCTCCATACCACCTGCGGCAGCATGCGGAAAGCAACAACTATCTGGAGGTCTGGCTTCAGGGCCTTGAGTTCGTCGAGGAAAGTCTCGTCGCGCAATTTCTCAGGTTGCAGGACGGGGATGCCTTTCTCGATGGCGAACTTTTTGACGGGACTGGACTGTAGCACATCATGATGGCGACCGATAGCCTTGTCTGGCATCGTAACTACACCGACCACGTTCATGCCTTCTTCTATGAGGCGGCTGAGCGTTTGGACGGCGAAGTCCGGCGTCCCCATGAAAACGATTCTCATAGTTCCCTTACATATATATTACGGAAGTAGCAGCGGCAGCCGTGTGCCTGCATCTCAATCTGCTCGCTGGGGAAAATGGGCTGTTTACGGTCCCAGTAGTTCTCAAGGACAATGTTATCTACCACCTTGATGCCATTGAGCCATACTGTCACCTTGTCGCCTTTCATAATGATGCGGAATGTGTTCCATTCGCCAAGTTTATTGTCCTCCACGCTGGTTGGAGTAGAAGGATTCTCCTTGTTGTTATAGAGACCGCCTGAGCCGACCTGTGCACCGACATTTGTGCGGCGAATGTCCCAAATCTGGACTTGTGGCGCACCTCGCAGATAGACACCGGCATCGGGCTCTTTGCCGTTCGGGTCGAGTCGCCAGTCAACAAGTAACTCGAAATCAGCATATTTGTTCACGGTGCAAATGTTGTCCCAGCCGTTGCCGATATAAACAAGTTCGCCGTTCTCCACAATCCAGTCTTTTTTCATCAGTTCGTCGGCTTTCTTTTGGGCTTCATTCAGTTCCTTGGTGCTCATCTTAGAGCGGGCAATTGGGTTCTCGACGAGTCCCTTCCAGCCATCCAGATTCTTGCCGTTGAAGAGGCAAACGAAGCCTTCTTCCTTCTGGTCCACAACAGAGAGCCTTGTTTGGGCCTGTTTCCTTTGTTTCTTCTTTAGGAGTGGTAAGGCACGCGAGAGCATGTCTCGGGATTCCGTACCGTTGTATTCGGGATGAGCAGAGAAAATTGTCCATACTGCCTGAGCCGCAGCCTTTGCCGTTGACTTCTGTCTGTCACCCATCAGCGAGGCAGAATAGGTCAGTGCCTGATAGGTGCCGGTCTGAGCCATGAGTGTGAGCGCAGCCTCACGTTGCTGCTTGTCGTACGTCTGCTCGATGATGTGACGCAGATATATTGTCTGATTCTCGGGAGTGAGAACACCTTCTTTAGCTACCCCATGAAGAGAAAGGACAAAGGTCAGGAGATAAGATATAATAAGTTTAGGTTTCATTGTTTAAGACTTGTTTAAATTAAAAAAAGCCTCCCCTTATGGGGAGGTTTGGAGGGGTTTTGTTTATTCTTCGCAAAGCTCGGTCAGTATGCCGCAAGTGCTCTTCGGGTGGAGGAATGCGATGTGCAAACCATCGGCGCCGTTACGGGGAGCCTTGTCGATGAGGCGGATGCCCTTGCTGTCGCACATGGCGAGAGCCTCGCTCACACCGTCTTCAACCTTGAAGGCAACATGGTGAACACCCTTGCCACCGTTGTCGAGGAACTTCTGTACGGTGCTCTCGGGGCATGTGGGCTCCAAGAGTTCCAGTTTAACTTCGCCAACCTTGAGGAAAGCAGTCTTTACCTTCTGGTCTTCTACTACTTCTGTTTTGTAAACTTCCAGTCCGAGTACGTCGCGGAAGTAGGGCAGTACCTCGTCGATGCTCTGCACGGCGATGCCCAAATGTTCGATGCGTGAAATTTTCATGATGTTTTTGAATAATTAAGTTTGTGAGTTTTTAAGTTATTTGCTTATTTTCCGTGCAAAGGTACAAATAAAAGAGGGAAACGCCAAATATATTTGAACTTTTCTTAATGGAAAGCCTCCTCATAAATCAGCGTCCTATTCCTTCCGCTATCGGAAAGTAATCCTTTCGCTATCGGAATAGTAATCCTCCACTCATAGGAATATATTCCTCCCGTCACTAGGAATAGTATTCCTTCCGTCATAGGAATAGTATTCCCCCCGACATAGGAATAGTATTCCCTCCGTCATAGGAATAGTATTCCCTCCGTCATAGGAATAGTATTCCTTCCGTCATAGGAATAGTAACCCTCCGCCGAAGGAATAGTGATCTTCCGCCCGAAAGAATATATGCCTTGAAAAGCAACAGGCTATTCCAATAAGAGAAACGGCCTGTTGCTTGATAGGAAATGGCCT
>JAGCNQ010000118.1 GCA_017645845.1 Bacteroidaceae bacterium | reverse complement strand
TGCAGATAATTCTGTTGCAAAATTCACTCCTTCTGCAGCAACCTATGCTTACGTATATGACTACACCACGGGAACTCCTGGTAAAACTGACGTTTACACTGCAGTTAAATTAACAGGTACCGATGCACCTTCTGATTTCACATCAAAGTATTTCAAGAAGAATGTTGATGGAACATATACACAATGTGTAGCTGGTGATTATGTTTCTGGTAATTACTATTATGTACATTACGAAAACAACAATCATACCTACTCTGTAAAGATCATTAAGGTTGTGTAATCCTCTCTCCATCCTCTGCACGGGCGGATTCCCCTCCGCCCGCCAAGGGTTAAAGGATGAATAAACTGTAAAGCTCGTCGGGGTTCGACTCCCCGGCGGGCTACAAAGAAAGAAATAATGTACGCACATGCGAAGAGGCCGGGCCTCGGAAACATTGAAAATTAAACATTTAAAATTTAAATTTTAGAATTTAGAATTATCGTGAAGTACCCGATAGGCATACAGAGCTTTGAAAAGATTCGGCAGGGCGGCTACGTCTATGTCGATAAGACCGACTTGGTGTACAAGCTGGCCAAGGGAAGCATCTACTTCCTGGCCCGCCCGCGCCGCTTCGGCAAGAGCCTGTTGGTGAGTACGCTCAAAGCCTACTTCGAGGGACGACGCGACCTGTTTGAGGGTCTGAAGATAGCGGAGATGGAGACGGAATGGACGAAGTACCCCGTCATCAGCTTCGACTTCAACCTGGGACAGAAGAACAAAGAGAATGGCCTGAGGGACTATCTGCTTACCGTTATCGCCAAGGCTGAGAATACGTACGGCATTGCGCCAGAGCTCAATCCCGAAACGGAAAAGCCGACACTCGACGCCGGGCTACGCTTCAACACCCTCTTAGAGCAAATTCACCTGAAGACCGGCCAGCGGGTAGTGGTGCTCATTGACGAGTACGACAAGCCATTGCTCGACCTTGTGGAAACCGGCAATCCCGACGACGAGAAGATGTTGAGCGGTAACCGCGAGCTGCTGAAATATTTCTTCTCGGTCTTCAAGGCAGCCGACAGCCATCTGCGTTTTGTCATGCTGACGGGCATCACGAAATTCTCGCAGGTATCGATGTTCAGCGGCTTCAACCAGCCCGACGACATCTCGTTAGTCAACCGCTACGATACGCTCCTCGGCATTACCGAACAGGAACTGCACACCGTCTTTGCAAAAGGCATCACCGAGCTGGCAGAAATGTTAGGAAAGGACGAGGAGGAAACCAAGCAATTGCTGAAACAGCACTACGACGGTTATCACTTCAGCAAGCGATTGGTGGACGTATATAATCCCTTCAGTATCCTCAACACCTTCGCAAATCTCGACATGAAGAGCTATTGGTTCACCTCTGGTACACCTTCGTACATGGTGCGTCTATTGTCGAAGAGCCAGGAGGAGGTGATGACCTACACAGGCCGCTACTATCCCGAGCAGATGTTCGTAGACTACAAGGCCGACACGGAGATGCCCCTGCCGATGTTCTTCCAGAGCGGTTATCTTACCATCAAAGCTGTGGACGAGCGTTTCAACACCTATCTGCTCGACTATCCCAACAACGAGGTGAAACAGGGCATGATAACGCTTCTGGCTAACCAATACCTACAGTCAAAGGAAGAGGCCCCCTCATGGGTGAACCAAATAATATATGCCCTGGAAGACGCTAATCTTGAGCAGGTGCGCAAGCTCTTCACCAGTTTCTTAGCCGAGACGCCCTACAGCATGAGGCCGAAGAAGGATCAGAAAGATCGCGAGCTGTATTTCCACTATACGTTCTACCTTCTCATGCGGCTCATCTCCTGCTACACCGTATATACAGAAAAACAACTCTCAGAAGGTCGTGTCGATTGCATCGTCGAGACACCGAAGTACATCTTCGTCTTCGAGTTCAAGCTCGACGGCACGGCAGAAGAAGCATTGAAACAGATCAACGACCGCGGCTACGCCAAGGCATACGAGGCCGACCCGCGACCACTATATAAAATTGGTGCCTCGTTCAGCAGCAAGACTGGCACCATAGAAGACTGGAAGACAACGTCTTCGGATTCAACAGATTCCACGGAATTAACATATAACCACTAAAAAAATAACATTTAAAACATAATCGATTATGAAAAAATATTTATTCATCGCAACTGCGCTGGCAGCGCTGGCAAGTTGCTCGGACGACACCTTCGTGGGTGAAACCAGCCCGAATGAGGCCAATGGAAATGGGGCCATCAGCTTCAACAGCAGTTCCAGGGCCATTACCCGCTCAGATGGAACCACCGCTGATAAATTGAACAATAACTTCGTGGTATTCGGCTATAAGACAGTAAGCGATAATGCCTCTACGGTCTTTAACAACTACCAAGTTAATTGGGTAACCAATACTGCTGGAACTACAGAGTCGAACTCTGCTAATTGGGAGTATGTCAGCTACAAAAACCTGCCTTTTGGTACTACTACGGCTTCTGGTGAAACACTTAACGATAGAGGTGTTCAATATAATGCGACTACGTCAACCACCAATATTGAGCAATCCATCAAATACTGGGATTTTAGCGCCAGGGCATATGACTTCTTCGCTTATTCATTGGGAACTGGCGTAGATGACAATGATGACGAAGGTGAAGAGAATCAGTATGCTAAGGCATCTGCTATGTCAACGAGTCCTGACACCTATACTTTGGAAGGAACAGCTGCTCAACTGGGTACTTGCTATATCTCTAACAAGAACACTGTGGTGCCCTCCGCATCTGCTACGGAGGTTGATCTGGAGTTCCGTTCTTTCTTGTCTCAAATACAACTTATGTTCTATGAGACCATTCCT
>JAGCNQ010000117.1 GCA_017645845.1 Bacteroidaceae bacterium | reverse complement strand
GAACTTGGCAACATAATTGTCAGCCATGCCGACAAGTTTCACTTCATCAATCTTAAGGCCATTGATAATATCCTTAATATGGTCAATATCGATTGCATCATTGAAGAGTACATTTACATGATCCTTCAGAGTGGCAGCCATATCGTCAAGCAACTTATCAACTACCTCATAGCCAGGCATTGTCACGTAATTAAAGTCCTTACCCCAAGCCAAGTTGAGAGGATTCATGAATGTTGCTGCCAGATTGTACTGAGAATAAACTGAATGTTCCTTGGACTCAGCATCTGTGTAAGTGCACTTCAAACCATTCTGATCAACATTCAGGTCGCTTAATACACTATATACTTTCACTGCGAGGTCACCCAAATCCGTATTTTGACCTGGCTTGCCGAAGTTTTCAGCAATCTTGCCAATTTGTTCTCTAGCCTCTTGATACAAAGCGGTCACATCATCTGGGCTGAGAGCGAGACCATTCTTACCACTCTTAATGTCGGCGAGTGAAACGTATGCGTCTGCCTCATAGAATCCATTGTCAGCACGAGTTATATCAGGCTGGTTGTAACCAAACTGCAATACCTTTTTGCTCGGACATATTGGAGAGAGCTTAATGGGAGATTCTTCGTCCTGAGTGTTGACGATGCTCAGCTTCAAACCAGTAAGGTCTGCTGTGTTGGGGTTGATGGTCATATAAATCTTACCAGCGTTGGCATTACCGTCACCATCATCGTTGAGAAGAGTCTTATTCGCCATCATGGTGAATTGATCAACGTCGTTAATCATTGCCCAGTCATCAGCAGTGAGAACCTCATCCTTGCGAACATAGTTTGCATCGTCGGTGGTGGGGAACTCAACAGCAGAAGAGGGCTTGCCCCAATAAGCAACGAGGATGTTCGACTGGATGTTTACAGGAAGGCTGAAGCTACCAAACATAGGATTGCTTGTACCCTGGATGATGATGCCGGTTACTAACTTACTCAGATTGTTCTGGATGGTCTCAACATCGGTCTTAAGGTCAGCAATTGCCTTATCATACTTCTTTTCAAGTTCATCTATCTTATCGGTGTTAGCCTTAACATCCTTCTGAAGTTTACTGATATCACCCTTTATACCTGTAATTTCATTATTGATTTTTGTGATATCTCCCTTAATCTCGCTAATTTTAGTTGTGTTGGCGTTAATCTTGTTCAGAAGCTCTGTCTTGTCTGTAACATAGGTTTCCGTTACAAATTTGTCATACTCCTCCTTCGTGACATATTTCTTAAGGAACTTCTCAAGATCATCTTCTTTGATAAAGTCTTTTATGTCGTCATATTTTACGGTTGTTGCCTCCAAAACCTTAACTTTTGCTGACAAAGCAGCCAATTCGCCCAAATCACCGGCAATCTTTTCGAGGTCTTTGATCTTTTCTTCTAAACCATCGATCTTATCAACTTTGGTCTTGATATCAGCGAGAGTGGCAATTGCTTCAGCAAGTCCGTCAGGTATATCTTCCTTCTTGACATAGCCAGCAAGAATGGCATCAAGCTCAGATTTTTTAATACAATCTAGGAGTTCTGCTTCGATACTTGCTATCTTAAGGTTAACTTCAGCGGATACGTCTGTCTTTGTTAAATCTACTATAATGTCTAACAGGTCTGTAATATTATAAGTATTGTCGTGGGTATTTCCGTTATGTGAGTACTCGTCCCCAAGCTTATCTATCAGTTTATCAATCAAAGCAAGAATGTCTTCTTTAGTAACGAAGTTACCCATTTGACTGTTGAGACTGTTATAAAGAGTGTTGAGATTGTTGTACTGATCTTTCAGGTTGCCAATCTCAGTCTCAGTCGCCGTAATTCTTGAGAGAATGTCAGCAAGTCCTAATTTCCCAATCTCCTCTGCAATCAATTTTTGAAGAGCGAGTTCCAATGCAGCATCTGCGGCATTCATTTTAGCCTCAAGTCCTTGCAGAAGGGCATCTAAAACGTCTTTGGGAACATAATTTGCCAACTCAGCCTTGGTGGCATAGTTTGCAGCCTCAGCCTTGGTCAGATAATTTGCAAGCTCATCCTTCGTAACATATTTCGAAAGGTCAACATCTCCCTTCTTGAGATAGTCTGAAAGCAATTTCATTACTTCGCTCATAATCTGAGTCTTGGCAAGCTCTATCTGCTGATTAGCATAGCATTTTGCAGCCTCAAAGTGGGCAATACTCTCAGCAAGCACGAGACCAACCTCAACTTCCAACGTTGCAAGCTCGGTGGAGTGGCAATTAACCTTGTCAATCAGATCCTGCAAATCAGCTAAATCTAATTTGTTAGAATCAAGGTTGTCGAGAGAATTCTGGAGATTTTTGATGAGCTCCTTTAAAGCTGCTATTTCAAGACTGTTAGCATTTGCTGTACCGAGAGCCTCAGAAGCCGTGTTGAAAGCATCTTTAATATCTTTGCTCATCAATGAAAGTGTTTCATTCATTGCTGCAATCTGTGCGCCGAGGTCTTTGATGTCAGCCATGGCCTTTTGGATGTTCTCAGCATTTTTCTCAATATTGGCTTTGTTTACAGCAATATTGGTCTTGTTTTCATTAGCAAGCTTGCTAAGTTCATCCGTGATTGTTTGCAGACGTGCAATGGCATCCTTGTTGGTCTCAGCAAGGGCAAGAGCGCGAGTAGCAACATCCTTGGCTGCGTTTGCAATCTCAAGGGCATTCTTGGCAAGATCCCATGCGTCATCAGCTTTTCCTTGAGCCTTGTTGGCAAGATCGATAGCCTTTTGAGCATTGTCGAAGGCAGTGTTTGCAAGTGCCAAAGCCTCGTCTGCTGTAGCCTGTGCTGCGTCAGCTTTAGTGATTGCTGCGTTAATCTTGTCTTTAGCCTCTGTCATTTCTTGCTGAAGTGTTTTTATCCAGTCAAGAATCTCTGTATAGTTATCGTGATTCCACCACTCATCAAGTTTTTGCTTCCAAGCCTTCAAATCCGCAATTTCATTTTGAAGAGTTGCGATAAGGGCATCTTGGGCGGCATCATTCTCTAACAGATTTTGCAGGTTAATGAGGATACCCTCGTTTCCGTTAATCTGATCTGATAACATTTCAATGAGGTGTCTCAGTTCATCCACCTCTGACTGGTCAGCCTTGCCCTCAAGTTGAGTTTTCAGGTCAGTAATGAGGTTGAACTGTTCATCGAGTCTCGCCGTAAGGTTGGGACTATCACCCTCCTTAATGGCCTTGAGCTCTCTTTCCAACTGCTCGTACAAAGCAATCTGATCATTCAACTTCTTTCCATATGCATCAAGAGCTTCCTTCAAAGATGCATTTTCTGAAAAGGCTTGCGTGCGCAATTCATTGTACAGATCTTCGCTGGTATCCTTACAAGATACGAACGATCCCACACTGACAGTAGCAATCAGCAGCATGAGGATTTGAATAAATTTCTTTTTCATTTTTTTAATAATTATTAGAAATTAAATTAAGTTGTTCCTTTTCAAATTCTGTTACTTTTACTTTTTTATGTTTTAAATACTGTTAAAATTTTATTGTTCATTATAATTTTTTGCATACTATGCCCCTTTTGTGGGGGATATTCGGCACAAAGGTACGACAACACATAGGAAAAAACACTAAGCACAGAGGGATAATTAAAACAAATTAACATATACGACATGTAATTTAAATAATTTTAACTATTCGTATGTATTTTTTCAGTTTAGATAGGTTGTTTTTTCGTTGTTTCTCTGCGTAGGAAGGTAGTGGCTCCAGAAAAGCCTCATCAGCACTATGGATAGACCCCCTAAAAATAGCATGGCAGCATAGGCTTTGAAGTCTCCACCGAGCCATTTCGAGAAAGAGAGGTCTTCAATATCCTCATTCGTGGTGTATAACTGGACTGCAACAATACCATTATTAAGAATGTGGAGAAGGGAAGTTAAGACAATATTGCCCGTCTTATAATAGATGATACCGAATATGATGCCGAGAGGGAGGGCATAGAGTCCCTGGGCGAGATTGAGATGCATAGCGCTAAAAGCCAGTGCTGACACTATAATCGCAACCCATGGGCTGGTGCCTCTACGCAACATTTCTCCGGCGATGGCCTCGCGGAAAAGAAGTTCTTCTGTGATGGGTCCTACAATGACCAATGTGAGGAATCCCCAAATGTTGTGTGACATCGCAAGTGAAATTTGGAACATCACATCTGGGAGTTCCATTGATTCTGTTAGAATGGAAATACTCAACGCACCTATGAAGCCGCCTGCAATAGCCAGCATACCAGGACGCCATCTAATAGAAGAAAAATCACATGTCGTTTCGAAGTGTATGTTATGTAAGAACAGGTAACAGCACAGCACAGCAAAAATGTTTACCACCATCAGAATGAGCGAGAAAAACGAGATGGGCAAAAGTTCGAGAATCGGCAAGCCCTGTACTTCTCCGCTCAGGTAGGCTTGGAATGCAGTATTGAAGTCGGGCGAGGTCAGTATTCCGATGCCAAAGATTAAGACGGTGCCAAGTCCCTGTGCCAGCAGGAAAAACAGCAGGGTAAGAACGGCGGGAGAAAGCTTATACCAGTTCATTTAATATTCCACCTTATCGGTTTTTGCTTCCCAATCACGGAAAGCCTGTAGAGCTTCATCGCGCATAAATGATTCTGTAGGGATGGTGCGCTCGGAGATGGGACGTTCTATCTCTTCATAGATGAACTTGTCGCCAAAATTTATGTCCTCTGCATCCTGTTTAGTATTGGCAAAGCAAATGCGACTGATACCGGCCCAGTAGATGGCGCTCAGGCACATGGGGCAGGGCTCGCAGGAAGTGTAGATAGTGCAGCCTTCCAGTTTGAACGAGTTCTCTTTCTGGCAAGCAGCTCGGATAGCAGAAACTTCGGCATGGGCTGTTGGGTCATTGTTGGCGGTGACACGATTGACACCTGTGGCAACTATTTCGTTATCTTTGACAATGACGGCACCAAAAGGGCCTCCACCATTTGCTACATTCTCGATGCTTAGGTCAATTGCCTTTTGCATGAAGCATTTGTCTTGTGTGGTCATAAGAATTATAGGATTTGTGTAGCCTGTATGACTTAGGGATAATTTATTGCTTTTTACCAGAGCGCGTAGGCGGTTCTTTTCCATCCTCGATGGCTTGCTGGCGTATGGCTTCGTCGAGAAGTTCCTCAAAGGTTTTGATGCGCCCCAGTTTCTCGTACTCTTCTAGTATTTTGCGGTCTCGGGCATGTTTCTTTTCGCGTTTGCGATCTTTTACGGCAAAGGGATGCAGAATCTTGTCGGTCGCTCTTCCTCCAATGACATCGCTCACGGAAATGGTGCCGATACGGGCTCCTTTTTCTCTCTCAAGCGTTTGACGAATAGCATCGTTGACACGTAGCATCGAATCGGCGTGTACATCTACCTGACGCAAAGTATCCACAAGTAGACTATCGCCTGTTGGAACAGAAAATGCCTGAAAAGGCAATACTACAAGAAGTAATGCCAAAGGGTGTTTCATGTGTTTCCTTGTTTTTTCGCCACAAAAGTATGTTTTTTTTTGATAATGACAAAAGAATTCCCGAACTTTGCAGCCAAACTTAATATTTTTTATACATTTATAATTATGTGGTACATAAAACGCATAGCATTCATTTGTTTGGCCGCTTGCACAGCCTTAAGCAGTATAGCGACCGATTATACCAAGTATGTTAATCCTTTTATTGGGACACAGACCGATGATACAGGTGCTTTAAGTGGAAGCACCTTCCCCGGACCTACGATGCCGCAGGGTATGGTGCAGCTCGCACCTGAGACCGAGCAGTACGTCACCTGGGATCCTTGCTGTGGTTATGATTACAATCGTGACTCCATCTTCGGTTTCACTCATACGCATCTCAGTGGAACGGGCTGCACCGACCTGATTGACATTTCGCTGATGCCTACCATCAAGCGCGTCACACCCGAACTGCTCCGTAAGGCTATTTTCGCATTGCCATTCAAACATGCTCAGGAGAGTGCTGCCCCTGGTTATTATATGGTTGACCTGCTTGGTGGGGAAAACATTCGGGCTGAGCTTTCAGCCACAGTTCATGCTGGTATCCATAAATACACTTTCCCGGAAGGCAAGGAGCAGACGGTTATTCTCGACCTTGACCGCATGACATTCCGCGGCGATGCCTATTACACCGGTCGCCGCGCTTATCAAATCATACAAAGTCAGATTCGTGTGCTCGATGACCATACCGTTGAAGGCTTCCGTGTCGTGACCGGATGGGCAAAACTCCGTAAGGTTTATTTCCGTGCAGAGTTCTCGCGTCCCATCGTGAGTCGTATCTTG
The DNA here is from genome assembly GCA_017645845.1 of Bacteroidaceae bacterium. Classification (GTDB taxonomy): domain Bacteria; phylum Bacteroidota; class Bacteroidia; order Bacteroidales; family Bacteroidaceae; genus Physcousia. Next base: position 13,178 of record JAGCNQ010000117.1, on the reverse strand, counting down.
ATGGATGGCGGTCGCAATGCCGGCGAAAGCGATGTCATCAATGGACGCACACTGCGCGCTGCTCTTCGTTTCGACGAGAAGGCGGGCAAGGATGTTATGGTAAAAGTGGCCATATCTGCAGTTGACAATGTAGGCGCACGGCGGAACATGGAGGCAGAGGCTCGCTCATGGGATTTCAAAGCTTATACCAAAGCTGCGCATGATGCATGGGAGAAGGAACTCTCCACCATTGATATCGAAGGTACAGATGACCAGAAGACCATTTTCTATACGGGTCTCTATCACGTCCTCATGCAGCCCAACACAATAAGTGATGTAGATGGCCGCTACATGGACACCAATTTCGAAATCAAGCAGATGCCTGCCGGACAAAGCTATCACAGCACCTTCAGCCTTTGGGACACCTTCCGCGCAGCTCATCCACTCTATACGCTCCTCTATCCGAAGATTGCCGTGCAGTTCGTCCGCGATATGGTTTTGCATCATGAAGCCTACGGCTATCTGCCCATTTGGGACCTTTGGGGACAGGATAACTACTGTATGATAGGTAACCATGCCATACCCGTTGTGGCAGATGCCATCCTCTCCGAACTGCCCGACCTTGATGTCGAACGAGCCTATCGTGCCATGGTGGAGAGTAGTACCCGCACGCATCCCAACAGCCCCTTCGAGGTGTGGGAAAAGTATGGCTACATGCCTCAGAACCTGCAGAACGTCAGTGTGTCCATCACGATGGAACAGGCTTTCGACGACTGGTGTGTGGCTGCCGTGGCCAAGAGGCTTGGCAAGCAGGCTGACTATGAGCGTTTCATCAAGCGCAGCGAATTCTACCGCAATCTCTTCAATCCTGCCACAGGATTTTTCCAGCCCAAGGATGACAAAGGCAACTGGATTGAACCTTTCGACCCGCTCAGCTATGAGAATCCCTGTTTCGTGGAAGGTAATGCCTGGCAGTACATGTGGTTCGTACCGCAGAATCCGCAGGGACTCATCGACCTGTTTGGTGGCGTAAAGCCCTTTATCGCCAAACTCAACGAGAATTTTACTTTGACCGAGACAAGTGGCGAAGTCAATGGCAATGCCAGTGGTTTCATCGGACAATATGCCCACGGTAATGAACCCAGCCATCATACGGTTTATCTCTATAACTTTGCAGGTCAGCCTTGGCGTACTCAGGAGCTGGTGGAGCAGGTTCGAAGCCAGTTCTACAATGCCACGCCTTGTGGTTATGCGGGCAATGATGACTGCGGACAGATGTCAGCTTGGTACATCTTCTCTTCGCTGGGCTTCTATCCTTTTAATGCCGGCTCAGCAGAATACGTCATTGGTACGCCGCTCTTCCGTCGTGCCGTTCTGCACATGCCTGGCGGCAAGGACCTGACCATCAATGCGCCGCGTAAGTCTGACAAAGCCATCTATGTCAAGGGTGTCAAGCTCAACGGTCAGAAAATATCGGATTGGAGACTTACGCACCGTCAACTTTTGTCCGGCGGCACACTGGATTTCATAATGAGCGAAAAGAGATAGAAATCTCACAGAGAGGTTTGTCAGGTGCGTTGCGGCATTTTCGTTCGCGGATTCTGTCATTTATATATTCTTTATATAAATGACAGAATCCGTAAACAGAAATCCCGATATGTCGCAAAGAGATTTTTTCCTGCAATGCGTAGAAAATATTTTTCCTCTGCACAGAAAAAATTATTCCTGTGCAGAGGGAAAAAAGCTTGAGACTATAGTGTTCCCTGTTTGAGTTTCTCGACGAAGTTATCTACGCGTTGTAGTTCGCGTGGAATGTCAATCTGCTGTGGACAGTGGGGTATGCACTCGCGACATTGGATACAGTGGTTGGCCTGACGAAGACGAGGCACACTGCGGTCATAGCCGATGAGGAAAGCACGTCTTGCCTTTTGGTAGTTCTTTGCCTGCTGGCTTTCGGGAACATTACCCTTGTTGACACATTTATTATAATGTACGAAAATACCTGGTATGTCGAGACCGTAGGGACAGGGCATACAGTACTTGCAGTCGTTGCAGTCGATGGTGGGATAGCTCTTGATGAGCGTTGCCGTTTCTTCTTCGAGCCAGTTCTGTTCCTCTTCTGTGAGTGGTTCAAGTGGAGAATAGGTGCGCAGGTTGTCTTCCAGATGCTCCATATAGGTCATGCCGCTCAGTACAGTGAGTACTGCCGGCTTGGAACCGATGTAACGGAAAGCCCAGGAAGCCACGCTGTCTTCCGGTTTGCGTTGCTTGAAGTGTGCCACAACGTGGTCGGGCACCTTGGAGAGACGTCCCCCGAGCAGGGGCTCCATGATGACAACGGGAATATTGCGCTTTACCAATTCTTCATAAAGGTATTTACCGGAGCGTCCTTTGTCCTCGTTTTCCCAATCGACATAGTTTGCCTGAATCTGAACAAAGTCCCAATGGTATTCGTCATGATGAGCCATAGCCCAGTCATATACTGCCACGTCACCATGGAAAGAGAAGCCAAGGTTGCGGATGCGACCTGCCTCTCGCTGTTCCATGAGCCATTGAAGCAGTCCGTTGTCAAGGTAACGCTGGTGAACAGGCCCCATGCCTCCACCGCCAATGCTATGCAGCAGTAGGTAGTCAATATAATCGGTTCGGAGATATTCGAGGCTGCGTTCGAACATGGCTATGCCTTCTTCGAGGCTGTACTGCGAGGGGGAGAAGTTTGAGAGTTTAGTGGCAATGAAGTAGTCACTGCGTTTGTAACCGCTTGCCTCCAGTGCGATACCGAGACTTTCCTCGCTCATACCACGGCAATAGGCAGGGGATGTGTCGAAGTAATTGACACCATGGTCGAGGGCAAATTTGCATAGGCGGTTCACCTGTTCTTGGTCGATGATGTCTTTGCCGTCGTCGTCTTTTTTGTTGGGCAGCCGCATCCATCCGTAACCAAGGATACTTACTTTGTCTCCTTGTTTGGGATTGATGCGGTATGTCATTTTGTCGGTCGGGATGGGACCTTCGTGATGTCCCATGTAATCCACTTCACCGTCTTCATTGCCATTTTGCACACCGCAGGATGCCAGGGCAGCTGTGGCAGCTGTAGTGCCTGAGAATTTAAGGAAATCCCTCCTATCCATATATTTTTTCATTTACGATTTACAATTTGTTTACTTCTATATCTCCCTATGCACTTCATGCCCTTCTACGTAGATTGCACTGAGGGGATTTGAGGGACATAGGTTCTCGCAAGCTCCGCAACCGATGCATTTCTCTTCGTTGATGACAGGGATAAGCAGTACCTTTTCGCGTGGTATTTCTTGATTGTCAGCATCGCGCCAGTGCCAGCCGTCCTGATGTACGCCAGCTTGTAGCGGCACCATCTGTATTGCTTGTGCAGGACATTTGTTGGCACAGAGTCCGCAAGGCTTGCCGTCTTTGACAGGAACGCAGAGGTCGCGTGTCCATACGGCATGTCCCACTTGAATGGCGGTACGTTCCTCGATGGTAACGGGCTGTATGGCAGAGGTAGGACAGACTTGCGAACAACGATTACATTCGGGACGGCAGTAGCCACGTTCGTAACTTATCTCTGGCTGCATGAAGCGGTCCAGGCTGTTGCTGGGACGCAGCACATCGTTTGGACAAGCATCGATGCAGAGTTGGCAGGCTGTACAATGGGTGCGCAGGTTGCGAATGGAAAGCGAACCGGGAGGTGTGATGAGTTTCTTCCGCTTAGGTTTCTCTTTCTTGATGATGTCAGCCAAACCACCGTCGGTAGTCTTAGGCTCTACTTTGTTTTGAGCCTTGGCAAGAGCAGTTCCAGCAAGAAGAGCGAGGGAAGTAAGGACGGCACGACGACCAGTCCCCTCTTCCGACCCCTTCCCCGAGGAGGAGGGGAGAACCACACCGCTTCTGTTGCCAAAATGCATAGCATCTTGACGGCACTTCTCCATGCAGTTGCCACACATCACACAGCGGCTTATGTCGATGTCGTGTTCCTTTACATTAATACATGCTGACTTACAGTTCTTTGCACACAAGCCGCAACTATTGCACTTTTCCAGGTCGAAGACAGGCCCATGCAGCGACTTTTTGCTTATGAGACCAAGCAGGGTGCCGACGGGACAGATGGTGTTGCACCAAGTACGTCCTCCTCGCCAAGCTAGCACTGCGATGATAGCCCAAGTCAGTAATGCCACGATGAGGGCAGTAATGCTCTTAAGCCAGACATCCACTTCGTAGAAGGCATAGCTGTTATAATGCTCGGCAATGGCAGCCAACCCATTGTTGGCAAGTTTGTAGAGGGGTGCGACACAGGTCGAGACAATGCGCCCGTAGGTGCTATAGGGGAATATGAGGCCGCCTATCCATGCTACGTTGAGTGCCAAAGTGGCGCAGACCAATACGAGAATTGTGTAACGCAGAGTACTTTTGGCAGGTGAATAACTGTACTTGTTCTTTTTGCGTCTCAGCCATGCGATGGCATCCTGCATCACGCCCAACGGACAAATCACGGAGCAATAAATGCGTCCCATCAAAAGCGTAAGTGTCACAACAAAAAGCAGAGCTCCAACATTCAGGGCCAGCAGTGCCGGAACGAACTGAATCTTAGCCATCCATCCCAGGTAGGCATGTGCCGTTCCGGTGAAATCCACCAGAAGCCAGGTAATGAGTACCCAGAAAAGAATGGCAAGTGTCAAACGGATTTTCTTTAGCATAAAAATATGAGTAATTGTTATATTTGCTTTGTGGTCATGTCCTCTGCAAAGGTATTAAAAATTATGAGTTGTTTTGCAGCTTCCTACATTTTTTTTTGCAAAAAGTGTTATTTGGTGCGATTATCTAACTTTTAGACATGCGTTATTGTGCATTTAAAGGAAAAAATATGGCTTGTGGCTGTACAACATTAGTATTTTTTTTTTACCTTTGCACGCAATAAAAAATTCTAAAGGTTATGGTATCATTTATTGCAGACAAAATTGTGATGGACGGTCTCACCTATGATGATGTCCTGTTGGTTCCTGCCTATTCCGAGGTGCTTCCCCGCATCGTGGCGCTGGAGACGCTGTTCTCGCGCCACATTGAGTTGAAGATTCCCTTCGTAACGGCAGCCATGGATACAGTCACTGAGGCCCCGATGGCTATTGCTATCGCTCGCGAGGGAGGTATTGGAGTCATTCACAAGAATATGAGCATTGAGGAACAGGCCCGTCAGGTGGCCATTGTGAAGCGTGCTGAGAACGGCATGATTTATGACCCCATTACCATTCAGCGTGGCAGCAGTGTCCGTGATGCGCTTGAACTGATGTCGGAGTACCACATCGGTGGCATCCCTGTGGTGGACGATGAACGTCATCTGGTAGGTATCGTTACGAATCGCGACCTTCGCTTCGAACAGAATGTTGACCGTCCTGTCGATGAAGTGATGACGAGCCGCAATCTTGTTACTACACATGTTCAGACCGATCTCGGTGCTGCGGCAAAGATACTGCAGGAGAACAAGATAGAGAAGTTGCCCGTCCTGGACGATGATAACAAGCTCATAGGCCTGATTACCTATAAGGACATCACCAAGGCTAAAGATAAACCTATGGCTTGCAAGGATGATAAGGGCCGTCTGCGTGTGGCAGCAGGTGTGGGCGTCACTGCCGACACTCTTGAGCGCATACAGGCTCTTGTAGAAGCCGACGTAGATGCCATCGTCATTGATACGGCTCATGGTCACAGCAAGTTTGTTGTTGAGAAACTCCGTGAAGCGAAAAAGTGCTTCCCAAATGTAGATTTTGTGGTAGGCAATGTCGCTACCGGTGAGGCAGCTCGTATGCTTGTTGATGCAGGAGCCGACGGCATAAAAGTCGGCATAGGTCCGGGCAGTATCTGTACGACTCGTGTAGTAGCAGGTGTTGGCGTACCGCAACTCAGTGCTGTCTATGACGTAGCCTGTGCTCTCAAGGGAACAGGTGTTCCTCTTATTGCTGATGGCGGTTTGCGCTATAGTGGTGATGTGGTGAAGGCTCTTGCTGCTGGCGGCTATAGTGTTATGATAGGTTCTTTGGTAGCAGGAACAGAAGAAAGCCCAGGCGATACTATCATCTACAACGGACGTAAGTTCAAGAGCTACCGCGGTATGGGTTCCCTTGAGGCTATGGAATGTGGCAGTAAGGATCGTTACTTCCAGTCTGGAGTCAAAGACACCAAGAAACTTGTGCCCGAAGGCATTGCCGGACGTGTTCCCTACAAAGGTTCTGTTCAGGAGGTCATCTATCAGCTCATCGGTGGTTTGCGTAGTGGCATGGGCTATTGCGGTGCCGCAACCATCCAGGATCTCCATAATGCTAAGTTTGTTCGCATCACAGGTGCAGGTGTCCAGGAAAGCCATCCCCACGACGTAACTATTACCAGTGAAGCTCCTAATTATAGCCGTCCTCAATAATAATTCATAATTTATAATTCAAAAATCACAACTCATAATGAATATGAAACGCATAGCATTTTTGATTCTTAATTTTTCATTCATAATTTCAGCATTTGCACAGGAAGACCCCATTGTGATGCGCATCAACGGTAACCCAGTTACCCGTAGTGAGTTTGAATACAACTATAATAAAAATAACTCCGAAGGCGTCATCGACAAGAAAAACGTTGAGGAGTATGCAGAACTTTTTGTGAACTACAAGCTCAAGGTGCTTGCAGCTCTGGATGACCATCTTGACACGCTATCAAGCTACCAGAAGGAATTTCGTCAGTATCGCGACCAGCAGATACGTCCGCTTCTTGTGCCTGAAGGAGCCAAGGAAAAGGAATGTCGTGCATACTACGATAACATGCTCGAACGTCTCGAGGGCAAGCAATTGCTACAACCTGCACACATCTTGATTCAATTGAAACAGGATGCTACTGAAGAACAGCGTGCGGCAGCCAAGGCTACCATTGATTCTGTTTATCAGGCTTTGAAAGATGGTGCAGATTTCGCTGAGTTGGCAAAGCGTGTGTCGCAAGATCCAGGTTCTGCCGCTCGTGGCGGCATGCTGCCTTGGATTGGACCTAATCAGCTGGTAAAAGAATTTGAGGATGTTGCCTATTCGCTTGAGGTGAACGAAATAAGCGAACCCTTCCTGATGCCCTTTGGCTATGATATCGTCAAACTTATGGGCAGGAAGGATCTCGAGTCTTACGAGGAATTGCACGACATGATAATGAAGTACCTCGATGGACAGGGGGTTGAGAATCATCTCGCCCAGCAGGTACTTGATTCTATAGCCGGACAGAGTGCTGGACAGAAGACTGTGGAGCAGATTCTTGATGAGAAGACTGAGGAGTTCTGTGCTAAGGACAACGAGTTGAAATATTTGGTGCAGGAGTATCACGACGGTTTACTCCTTTTCGAGGAATGCAACACCCGCATCTGGGAACCTGCTGCAAAGGATACCGTAGCCCTGGCCGCTTATTTCAAGCAGCATAAGAAACAGTACGCTTGGGATGAACCGCACTTCAGCGGTATGGTTTATTATTGCAAGGAGCCTGCTGATGTCAAGGCTGTGAAAAAACTCGTCAAGAAGTTGCCGCAAGACAAGTGGATGAGTACTATCCGCGAGACCTTCAACAAGGACAGTATCATGGTTCGCGTGGAGCGTCGTGTTTTCAAGAAGGGTGACAATGCCAACATAGATCGTATGGCGCTGAAGGTAAAGAGTGCGGAACTCAAACCTGTCAAAGGTTATCCTCATGTTGGTGTCTTCGGCAAAGTACTTAAGAAAGGTCCTGCCGAGTGGACAGATGTCAGCAATCAAGTGGTCAGTGACTACCAGCGCTTTAAGGAGGATGAATTCGTCGAAGAGTTGCGCAAACGTTACACCGTTGAAATTGATAAGAAGGTATTGGAAACAGTAAACAACCATTAATAGATAGGAACTCGTAAAGCTCATAATACCCATAGAAACGATAAAGGAATGAAACGATACACGCTCTGTTTCTTCATGGTGCTCTGCAGTGTGCTCTCTATGGCACAGAAAAATGTTATAGACGAGGTGGTATGGGTTGTAGGTGATGAGGCCATACTGCGTTCTGATATTGAAAAGCGCCGATTGGAATATGGGTCGCAAATAAAGGGCAATCCCTATTGTGTTATCCCAGAGCAGCTTGCCTTGCAGAAACTCTTTTTACACCAAGCGGCTATCGATAGCATCAGCGTTACCGATGCGGATGTCAATCAGTGGGTCGAACAGGATTTCAATGAAAAAATCTTGTTAGCGGGTTCCAAGGAGAAGCTCGAGGAGTACATGAAGATGTCGTCTTTGCAGATACGCGAGGAACTTTTCGACCAGTATAAGAACGATTTGACGGCACGGCGTATGCGCGAAGAGTTGATGTCAGATGTCAAAGTGACACCGGCCGAGGTACGCCGATACTTCAAGGATATTCCTGAGGACAGCCTGCCACTTATCCCCACGCAGGTGGAAGTACAGTTGTTTGTCCTTCAGCCCCGCATTCCACAATCTGAGATAGATCGTGTAAAAAACTTGTTGCGTGAGTACGCTGAACGTGTCAATAACGGTTCTACTTCCTTTGCTACTCTGGCTCGCCTCTATAGTGAGGATCCAGGCTCTGCGCGTCAGGGTGGTGAGATGCCCTATATGGGCAAGGGTGAACTAGATCCGGGTTTTGCCAATGTGGCTTTTGGCTTGACGGACACCAAAAAGGTGAGTAAGATTGCCCAGAGCGAATTTGGCTACCATATCATTCAGCTTATTGATAAACGCGGTGACAAGATGAAGTGTCGTCATATTCTGAAGCGCCCCGAGGTGGCTCAGGCCGACATAGATAGTGCTTTAGTTGTTCTCGATTCTGTAGCAGCAGATATCCGAAGTGGTAAGATTTCGTTCGAGGATGCCGTGCGCTATGGTTCGGACGATAAAGATACCCGCAACAATCGTGGTATTCTTTCCAACAATAAGGAAACAGGTGAGACTTCCTCGCGCTTTGAGATGAGTGAGCTCTCGGCTTTCTCGCCTGAACTGGCCCGCGTTGTCGAAACACTTGAGGTAGGCGAGATGTCGAAGCCCTTTACGATGATTAACACTAAGGGCAAGACCGTTTGTGCCATTGCTCGTCTCAAGAACCGTTCCCTAACGCATCGTGCCAACATTACCGAGGATTTTCAGGTAATGAAGGGCGTTGTGGAGGCTAAAAAGGGAGAAGAGGCTATCCTAAAGTGGATACACGAAAAACAAAAGAGTACCTACATCCGCATCAATCCGGATTGGAGAGACTGCGATTTCGAATATGAGGGCTGGGTAAAGTGAGGGGTCAGCGACTATACATCTTCTGTGCGTCCCTGTTCTTTTGCTTTTGCCTGATGATGGCGGTAACACCGGTTCGCAGAACAGCCAGAAAGCGGCCGCCTTCCGACAGTAAGGTGCACCTATTGCATGCTGACCGCCTTTTCTTCGACGACAGGTTGCACAAAACTGCGCAAGTTTTGGTGGGTGATGTGCAGTTCAGTCATGACGGTGTTTTGATGTACTGTGACAGTGCTCTTTACTACGAACCCACCAACTCCTTTGATGCTTTTGGTCACGTTCATATGAATCAAGGGGATACTCTTCTGCTTGATAGCGAAGTGCTTTATTACAACGGACTCGACAAGTTGGCCCGGGCACGTTACAATGTGGTGCTCAAGCATGGTACGATGAAAATATATACCGATAGTCTTGACTATGACCGTCTCTATGAACTTGGTTATTTCTTCGAAGGAGGAAAGGTTCTTGATCATGATAACGTACTGACCAGCGACTGGGGCGAGTATAGTCCTCCAAAGCACGAAGCTGTTTTCAACTATAATGTCCGTCTGGTCAACCCGGCTCCCCCTGCCAAACCAGAGACGGTGCTCCTTTCTGATACCCTTCACTACAATACCCAAACCGCTATTGCCCATATTGTTGGTCCTTCAAATATTGAGAATGACGAAAACCATATCTATTCTGAACTGGGTTACTATGATACGAAGGCCAAGCATTCGCATCTGCTGAACCGTAGTATCCTGACCAACAACGGCAAACAACTCGTTGGCGACAGTGTGGTTTGGAATGACGATGTCGCTACAGCTGAGGCCTTTGGGAATATCGTTTATACCGATGTTGTCAACAAGAACATGTTTACAGGCGAGTATTGCTACTATGAAGATGATACGGGCTATGTGATGGCTACGGACAATGCTGTGGCTATCGACTATAGTCAGCAGGATACTATGTATGCTCATGCCGATACGTTTAAAGTTTTTACCTACAATATTGATACAGATTCCATCTATCGCATCATGCATGGCTACTACCACATGCGTGCCTACCGCCGTGATGTTCAGGCTGTTTGCGACTCATTGGTCTATGACACTCGCGACAGCATACTCATCATGTATCGCGACCCTATTCTTTGGCAGGCAGGACAGCAACAACTTGGCGAGGAGATACGAATTTTCTTTAATGGTGAGAATATCGATAGTGTGCAAGTGTTGCGTCAGGCTCTTTCTGTGGAGCAAATAGACAGCATTCACTATAATCAGGTGGCGGGGCATGAGATGCACTCCTATTTCAAGGATGGCGAGATGTATCTTTCCACCTCCGAAGGAAATGTCTTCGTCAACTACTATCCTTTCGACGACGACAGCCTTATGGTCGAGTTGAATCATACCGAGACGACTCTGCTCAAAATGTTTGTGAAGGAAAGGAAGGTGGATCGTATCTGGATGCCGGCTGCTACGGGAGTCATGTATCCTATACCGCTCATTCCTGAGGATATGTATTATCTGCAGAACTTCGCTTGGTTCGATTATATACGGCCACTTAACAGATATGACATCTTCGAGTGGCGTCCCAAGAAATCCGGTTCAGAGCTCAAGGAGAGCGTCCGTCACGCTGCCCCCAAACAGAAACTCAGCGATATCAAGAAGAAGCGAGGAATTATTGAAAAGAGTTCCGAGTCCTCCGATCTTTCCGAGAACTCTGAGTCTTCTGAGACTTCGGAATCTTCTGATAATTCCGAAAAACCAGAATAAATTGTTAATCGTTAAATAATAAATAAAGATGGGCCTATTCAATACTAGAAAGCCGCGTAGTTTCCGCAGGGTAAGCATCTACACAGATGAGTCACGTGACCGTTTGCAGAAACTGGTGGATGAGGTAAAGCGCAATCAGGGCGATGTGCCTGCAAGCGAAGAACACTACAATCCTGACAAGTTTCGCGGTACATTCATTAACTACACCCCTCGTGCCCAACGGCACAAAGAGAATGGTACGAAGTTCGGTTGGCCTATCGCCATAGCACTCATCTTCGCCCTCATAATCATTTGGCGCTTCCTGCTCACAGGAGTGAGATAAACCCCCTCCCAACCTCCCCTCCAGGGAGGAGAATATAATCGTTAAATCATAAATCTTTGGACATCATTCACCTTCTTCCAGATTCTGTTGCCAACCAGATCGCTGCTGGCGAGGTTGTGCAGCGTCCGGCATCCGTCATCAAGGAACTGATGGAGAATGCCGTAGATGCAGGTGCGTCAACGATTGACGTGCTGGTGCAGGATGCAGGACGTACGTCCATACAGGTTATCGACGATGGTAGAGGAATGAGCGAGACAGATGCCCGAATGGCATTCGAGCGTCATGCAACGTCCAAGATAGCAAAGGCCGAAGATCTCTTCAAACTCTGTACGATGGGCTTTCGTGGAGAGGCGTTGGCTTCTATTGCGGCTGTGGCACAGGTGCGGCTCACTACTCGTACGGCAGAGCAGGATTTGGGCGTGCAGTTGTGTATCGACGGTTCGCACTTTGTTTCGCAGGAGGTTTGCTCGTGTCCTGTTGGAGCCAACTTCGAGGTCAGCAATCTTTTCTTTAATGTGCCTGCCCGTCGTAAGTTCCTCAAGTCGAACCAGACGGAACTGAACAATATCATTCAGGACTTTGAGCGCATCGCTTTGGTCAACCCTTCCATCACCTTTTCGCTTTCGAGCAACGGCAATCGCCTGATGCAGTTGCCTGCCGGAAGTTCCCTTCAGCGTATCGTGGGCATCTTTGGAAAGAAACTCAGCGAGCAACTTCTGCCTTTACAGGTTGAGACGTCGCTTGTCAAGATAAACGGCTTCGTGGGCAAACCCGAGGCGGCACGCAAAAAGAACTCTTCGCAGTTCCTCTTTGTCAACGGCCGTTTCATGCGCCATCCACGCTTCCACTATGCTGTGATGGAGGCCTTCAATCACCTCATCCCCGAGGGTGACCAGGTACCATATTTCATCTTTTTCCAGGTCGATCCAGCCAATATTGATGTCAATATACATCCCACAAAGACAGAGATTAAGTTTGAGAACGAACAGGAGATATGGAGTATCATCGTAGCTGCCGTTCGCGATGCTTTGGGAAAGTTCAATGCTGTACCGACCATCGACTTTGATGTGGAAGGACGTCCTGAAATTCCTACCTTCGAAGCAGGCAACTTTGCTGGTGTTAAGGTTCCCCAAGTGAAATTCAACCCCAGCTTTAATCCTTTCAACAGTAACAGAGAGATTTCCCGAAAACCCGCCCGCCAATGGGAGAAACTCTACGAGAAGGCGGCTGCTTCTCCGAGTTCTCAGAATAATCAGAATACTCAGAATATTCAGAATTTCTTCCAAGACAGTCAGGAGGAGATGAGTTCCCAGCACTTCCAATACAAGGGCCAGTACATCCTGACCGCTGTGCAGTCAGGCCTCATGATGGTTGACCAGCGGCGGGCGCATATCCGCATCCTCTACGAGCGCTATCTCAAGCAGATGCAGGAGCACAATGCAGCTACGCAAGGACTTCTTTTCCCTGAGCTGCTCGAGTTATCGCCCTCCGATGCGGCCTTACTCACAGCCATTCTCGACGATGTGCGAGCTCTTGGCTTTGATATCACGTCGCTTGGCGGTAATTCCTTTTCCATTGTGGGAACACCTTCAGGACAAGTGAATCCTGTGGCTGTCGTGCAGCAGATGGTGGAATCGGTCAAGATGCAGGATGGCGGTCATACCGATGCTTTGCACCATCAATTGGCACTCGTGCTGGCTCGGAATAATGCCATCGAGGTGGGTGAGGTACTCACTCCCGTCCAGATGGAAGCTATCATAGGTGACCTCTTCCAATGTGAAAATCCCAATCTCTCCCCAAGTGGCAAAACAATCCTCACTATCCTCCAACAAG
>JAGCNQ010000116.1 GCA_017645845.1 Bacteroidaceae bacterium | reverse complement strand
TTTTTTTAATTTATAATTTTAAGTTTATGAGTTTGTGAGTTTGCAATTAACTATTAACAATTAACTATGGACTATGAACTATGGACTATGAACTATGGTCTACAGTACTTTGATAAGTTCTACGTCGAAGATAAGTGTGCTGAAGGGAGGAATGCTTGCTCCTGCTCCCTGCTCTCCGTATGCCAGCAGGTATGGTATGGTAAATCGGAACTTGGCACCTTCCTTCATCAACTGCACGCCTTCTGTCCAGCCTGGGATTACTTGGTTCAAACCAAAGTCGGCAGGTTCGCCGCGCTTGTAACTGCTGTCAAAAACAGTGCCGTCCAGCAGACGTCCCTCGTAATGACAACGCACCGTATCGGTAGCCTTGGGATTCTTGCCGTTGCCTTCCTGCAGCACCTCGTACTGAAGGCCGCTCTTTGTTACAGTCACGCCTTCCTTCTTTGCATTCGCATCCAGGTAGGCCTTACCAGCAGCAATGTTTCCCTGAGCCTCCTGTTTCTGCTTCTTTTGAAAATACTCCTGTAGCATGATTTGTGCTTCGCGGCTGGAGAAGGCAGTTTCCTTGCCCAGCAACACGTCGCTGATACTTTTTGCAAAGTCCTCAATGCTGAAGTTCTCTATGTTCATGCTCTTTATCTGTTGACCGATGCCAAGACCTAGAGCATAGCTGATTTTGTCCATATAAATAATGTTTAATTATAAACGCGCCGCAAAATTAACATATTTTCTTCACTTCGCGTGCTTCTGCTTTATTTTTTTTCCTATATTTGCATATCTTTTACGAAAAGGAAGTTAAAAAGAAGTTCTAAAAAGAATAATTATGAGAGTCGTAGTCTTAACAGGAGCAGGGATGAGCGCTGAAAGCGGCATCAGTACCTTCCGCGATAACGGAGGTCTTTGGGAACAGTTCAATGTTGAGGATGTGGCCACGCCTGAGGGTTGGGCACGCGACCCGAAACTTGTAACGGAGTTCTATAATGTACGTCGTAAGCAACTACTCGACGTGAAGCCTTGCCTCGGACATGAGCTTGTGGCCAAGCTGGAGGACAAACACGCTGTGACCGTTGTGACACAGAATGTTGATGACCTTCACGAACGAGCTGGCAGCAGTTACGTTATTCATCTGCATGGCGAACTGATGAAGGTGACCAGTAGCTTCTCTCCCAATGACCCGCGCTACATTAAAACACTCGACAAGGAACATCTCGAAGTGAAGTTGGGCGACCTTGCTGAGGACGGAAGTCAGTTGAGGCCCTTCATTGTATGGTTTGGCGAAGCAGTTCCGGAAATAGACAAAGCTGTTGAAGAATGTGCAAAAGCTGATTTGCTCATTGTCATCGGAACAAGTTTGAATGTCTATCCTGCTGCAGGGTTGACCCGTTGCGTTCCTCCCGGCACACCCATCTACCTTATCGACCCGAAGCCCGTCACTTGGAACAGCGATGAAATGGTGCACCACATCATGAAAGGCGCCAGCGAAGGTATGAAGGAACTGATGACAACCCTAAATTTATAAATTCAAAATTATTTTTAACTCTTAATTCTTAAATCTCGGTACCATGCCAAGTGAACTCAGAATACGCTGCCGCAATACTGGCAAGAGAATAAGCCTGCCTTTTGGCAGCAATCTTTATGAAGCCTTCAAGAAGGCGAACTTCCATATGGATTACGGTCCTGTGGCGGCTCGCGTCAACAATAAGGTGCAGGGCATGAACTACCGCTTCTATAATAATAAAGATGTGGAGTTCCTGTCGCTTTCCGACGAAAGCGGTATGCGCACCTACACTCGCACGCTCTTCTTCATCTTGGCGAAGGCCGTCGAGGACACTTATCCTGATGCGCAACTCCTTATTGGCGGTTCTGTTTGCCGCGGTTACTATTGCGAGCTTCGCTTGGGGCGTCCTGTAGAGGAAGAAGATGTTCTTCGCATCAAGCAAAGGATGCAGGAAATCATCGATGCCGATATGCCGATTCATCGTATGCAATGCCCCATAGAGGAGGCTATCGAGATGTTCGAGAAGCGAGGCATGAAGAGCAAAGTGCAGTTGCTGGAAAGTCAGGATGAGCTTTATACATATTATTATAAGCTTGGCGACAGCATCGACTACTTCTACAGTTGCCTGCTCACGCGCACCAGTCAGGTGCACCTCTTCGACCTCATCAAGTTCTACGACGGTATGCTTCTTCGTGCTCCATCGCGTAAGGACCCGTCGCAGTTGGAAGAGATAATTGAGTCGAATAAGAAGATGTTCGACGTTATCAGGGAGCATCACAAATGGCAGGACATACTTGGTGTGAGGACGGCTGGCGAGTTGAATTATGCCATCAGGGAAGGTTATGCCACCGACCTCATCAATGTCAGCGAGGCTTTACAGTCGAAGAAACTCAGCAACATAGCCGACGAGATAGCCGAGCGAGGTGCCCGGATGGTATTGCTGGCAGGACCGAGCAGTAGCGGTAAGACAACGACGGCAAAGCGACTGGCAGTTCTCACGATGGCTTGCGGCTTGCGACCTCATACCATCAGCACCGACGACTACTTTGTCAACCGCGTCGATACGCCCAAAGATGCCAATGGAGAGTACGACTTCGAGTGCATCGGGGCAGTCGATACGACTTTCTTTAACAAGCAGATGAACGCTTTGCTGAATGGGGAGGAGGTAGAGCTTCCGCGCTACGACTTCAAGAAGGGCGAGCGTGTCTTCGAGGGCAGGAAGTTGCGTATTGGTTCCGACGATGTCATCATCCTTGAAGGTAATCACGCCATCAACCCGATTCTCACGCAACAGATACCTGAAGAGAAGAAGTACAGGATATACGTCTCGACGCTGACAACCATTCAGCTCGATGACCACAACCACATCCCGACAGCCGACATCCGCTTGCTTCGCCGCATCCTTCGCGACTATAAACATCGCGGCTATTCTGCCGTCGAAACCATCAAGCGTGCCCCAAGCGTAAGTGCTGGCGAGGAGAAGTGGATTTTCCCCTTCCAGAGCTTTGCCGATGCGACGTTCAACAGCGCCCTGCTTTACGAGTTGGGTGTGATACGCGAACAAGTGATGCCCATCCTGGAACAAGTGCCTGAGCGGGCTATAGAATATGCTGAAGCCTCTCGTTTACGTAAGTTCCTTGCATACTTCCGGGGCATTCCCGGCGATCAGGTGCCACCTTCAAGCTTGCTCCGTGAGTTCGCCGGCGGTAGCTCGTTTAGGTATTGACAAATAACAAGCGGCAGTCGCTCATTGAAAAGTGACTACCGCTTGTGTACCTCTGGAACGTAAGAACTTGTTTACTTAAGTAATTTTATACTATGCCTTGGGCAAGCATAGCCTTGGCAACCTTCATGAAGCCAGCGATGTTAGCGCCTTTGACATAGTTGACGTAATCGCCTTCTTTGCCGTATTTGACGCACTGCTCATGGATGCCGGCCATAATCTGGTGCAGTCGCTTATCGACTTCCTCGGCCGTCCAAGCCATTCGCATGGAGTTCTGCGTCATCTCCAGACCTGAGGTTGCGACACCACCTGCGTTTACGGCCTTGCCTGGAGCAAAGAGCTGCTTGGCGGCAATAAATTTCTCGGCTGCCTCTGCAGTGCAACCCATATTGCTGACCTCTGCTATACATAGCGGCTTGAAGGCCAAAATCTTGTCGGCATCTTCACCATTCAGTTCGTTCTGAGTAGCGCAGGGGAGGTAGATATCGGCCTTCTGCTCCCATGGCTTCTTGCCTTCGAGGAAGATGGAACCAGGGAACTCGTCTGCGTAAGGCTGGCAAATGTCATTGCCTGAGTTACGCAATTCGAGCAGGTAGTCAATCTTCTCTGCATCAAGTCCTGCCGGGTCGTAGATATAGCCGTCGGGACCGCTGATTGTGATGACCTTGGCTCCCAGTTCTGTAGCCTTCTTTGCAGCACCCCATGCGACATTACCAAAGCCGGAAAGGGCGATAGTCTTTCCCTTGATGTCGAGTCCGTGGGTTTGCATCATGTGGTGAACGAAATAGAGTGCTCCGTAGCCTGTAGCCTCAGGACGTAGGATGGAACCGCCCCATTCCAAACCCTTGCCCGTCAGAGTGGCTGCGTGGAACTGCGTGGTGAGCTTCTTGTACATGCCGAAGAGGTAGCCAATCTCGCGTCCGCCCACACCGATGTCTCCTGCGGGCACATCAACATCAGGACCAATGACCTTGAATAGCTCCATCATAAAGGCCTGGCAGAAGCGCATAATCTCGGCATCGCTCTTCCCACGCGGGGAGAAGTCGCTACCGCCCTTACCACCTCCCATCGGCAGCGTGGTGAGCGCGTTCTTGAAGGTCTGCTCGAAGCCGAGGAACTTCAGAATGGAGAGGTTTACTGACGAATGGAAGCGCAGTCCCCCCTTGTATGGACCAATGGCGCTGTTGAACTGAACGCGGTAACCGATGTTGACCTGGACTTCGCCCTTGTCATCCACCCAAGGTACACGGAAGGTGATGATGCGCTCGGGTTCTACGATGCGCTCCACGATTTTTGCCTTCTCAAACTCAGGATGTTTGTCATAGAGATCCTTGATGGATTCTAACACTTCGCGTACTGCTTGTAAGTACTCTCTTTCGCCCGGATGCTTCTGCTCCAGGCCTTGCATGATTTTCTCAACGTTCATGGCATTATAAAGTTGAAAGTTTATAGTTGATAGTTTAATGTTTTATTTGATAGTTACCCTAATTCGTCGCATTCTCGGAGCCAAAGGGTGGGGGAGGCATCGCTGGGCATACGCCAATCACCGCGGGGACTGAGACTGCAGCTACCGACTTTCGGTCCGTCGGGCAGGCAACTTCGCTTGTATTGCTGTGCAAAGAAGCGGCGGCAGAAGATGCGTAACCACTTGCGAATAGTAGCATCGTTGTAAGCCTGCCCGAAGGCCTGACGGGCCAGCAGATATATCTTAGCAGGACGGAATCCCCAGCGTAACAAGTAGTATAGGAAAAAGTCGTGCAACTCGTAGGGGCCAACCAAGTCCTCTGTCTTTTGTGTGATGTTGCCTTTCTCGTCAGCGGGAATGAGCTCGGGACTGATGGGTGTATCAACGATGTCAAGCAATGTCTGGCGTGTACTCTCATCTTTCGTGCGCTCTGCAACCCAATTGACCAAATGGCGGACAAGTGTCTTGGGCACAGAGGCATTAACGCCGTACATGCTCATGTGGTCGCCGTTGTAGGTCGCCCATCCGAGAGCCAGTTCGCTAAGGTCGCCTGTTCCCACGACGAAGCCGTTCATCTGGTTGGCTGCGTCCATGAGAATTTGTGTGCGTTCCCGAGCCTGACTATTCTCATAGGTGACGTCGTGCTGCTCTATGTCATGACCGAGGTCGGCGAAGTGCTGCAAACAAGCTTCCTTGATACTTATTTCACGGATAGTAATGCCAAGCAGCTTCATCAGGTTGACAGCATTGGTATAGGTGCGGTCAGTGGTACCGAAACCAGGCATGGTAATGCCTACGACTCCACGTCGGTTCATACTAAGTTTGTCGAAGGCGCTGACACAAACGAGCAGAGCGAGCGTGCTGTCAAGTCCTCCACTAATGCCAATCACAACGGTCTGTGCACCAGTATGCTGAACCCGTTTTGCTAAACCTTCTGTTTGGATATCAAATATTTCCTGGCAACGTTCGTCAAGTCGCTTGCCTGAGGGTACAAACGGGTGTGGATCGATGACGCGTGTCAACGAGAAAGGATGAGCGGGAACACGTTCAGTATTGATTACAGACATTTGACTACCGACTACCGACTGTTGTCCATTGTTCGTTGTCCGTTGTCTGCAGAATTGTGCGGCACAGGCAGCATAGGTGGTGTTCATGCGGCGCTCGGCGCGAAGCCGCTCTACGTCAATCTCAGCCTCGAGCATCTGCGGCGTGAACTGGTGACGCTTTGTCTCGGCCAACAGTGTGCCGTTCTCATAGATGAGGCCCTTGCCGCTGAATACAACATCTTGTGTGCTCTCGCCATAGCCGCAACTGCTATAGACGTAGCCACAGATGGTACGTGCGCTTTGCTGTGCGAGGAGACTCTGTAGATAGGTGTATTTACCAACGGCATCGCTGTCGGCACTGAGGTTGAAGATGATGTCTGCACCTTGCAGGGTAAGCGTTGAACTAGGCGGAACAGGTGCCCAAAGGTCTTCACAAAGTTCTACGCCAAACATGCATGAAGGCGTACTGAAGAGTAATTTGGTGCTGACCTTGACTTGCTGTCCGCAGATGAGCACCGTTCCTTCGGGCACATCGGCACCGCTCTGGAACCAGCGCTTCTCGTAGAACTCCTTGTAGTTGGGCAAGAAAGTCTTTGGGACAAGACCGAGTATCTTGCCGCGCTGAACGATGGCGGCACAATTAAGTAATGCGCCGCGATAGGGTACAGGCAGGCCGATGATGCTAATGATGTTGAGGCTTCGTGTAACGTTCATCAAATGGATGAGCGCCATTTCAGCCTCGTCCAGCAAAAGCTGTTGCCCGAACAGGTCCCCGCAGGAGTATGCGGTTAATGAGAGTTCCGGAAGGCAGATGATCTCTATGCCCTTGCCCTCGGCCTGAATGACGAGTGATTCAATTTGCTCAACATTATACTGGCAGTCAGCAACCCTCACCAAGGGAATGGCTGAAGCAACTTTGACGAATCCGTGGTTCACCTTATTAAGTTAAGAATTATGAGTTAAGAATTAACAATTAGGATTTGGAATTTATGTCGACTCACTTAATGAGTTCTACACTCCGCTTCACGAAGCGGGTGAGTGCTTCGCCCTTGAGGAGGCCGTTCTGCAAGAGAGCCAGGTCGATGAGCTGGTGAACGCGGTCATTACCTTTGGCATAGGTCTTAAGCACATCGTCACGCTTCTGCTGCTCGGCGCGGATGTCTTCGCCGCACTTCTTCAAATCGTCTTTCTCTTCCTGTGTTATTTCTTCGGGCTTTTTCTTGTCCTGCTCCTGACGGAGGACAGCCTGACGGGCATTAAGGCCTCGCAGTTCAGCCTCGATGGGCTTGAGGGCTTCGGCAGTGTTCTGTTCGCAGTCCTCGAGTACCTGCCGAATGAGTGGAGAGTCAGTATTGAGGACAATGTTATACATATCAGGCATCTCTCCGTAGAAGGCCATTCCCGGTTGCAGGCGAGCCATATCCTTCATGCGGCGCATGTATTCGCTCTGTGTCATCATGACAGGCAGCTGGTCTTCTCCAAGAGCCTGTGCCTCGACATTGAAATCAACAGCCCCCTTTCCCGTTTCCCCTGAGGAGGAAAGACTCTTTGGCGTCTGCGAGCGGAAGACGATGGCGAGCTTGTCGGAGCGTTCTGCATCGAGCTTTTCGCGTTTGGTCTCTTCCTTTTGTATGAGGCGGTCGATAACATCAGCATCAACGCGGGTGAAGCTGGACTTCTCCAATTTCCGCTCTAGCATACCTACCAACGGAGCATCAAGCTGTCCGTCCATAAGCAGGACGTTGTAGCCCTTCTGCTTTGCAGCATCGATGTATGTGTATTGTGCATCTGGGTCGTTAGCATAGAGATAAACGAGTTGTCCGTCCTTGTTGGTCTGCTGATCTTTGATAAGTGCATTGTATTCATCCAGCGTGTAATATTTTCCGCCTGTGTCTTTGAATAGGAAATAAGCCTTTGCTTTGTCGTAGTAGTCCTCTTCGCTGAGCATACCATAATGGATGAATATCTTGATGTCATCCCATTTCTTCTCGAACTCCTCACGCTCGTTCTTGAAGATGCCAGCCAGACGGTCGCTCACCTTTTTGGTGATGTAGGAACTAATTTTCTTTACGTTTGCATCGCTCTGCAGATAGCTTCGGCTGACGTTCAGCGGAATGTCCGGAGAGTCGATGACCCCATGCAGCAATGTCAGGAACTCAGGGACGATGCCCTCGACGGCGTCGGTCACGAAAACCTGGTTGCAATAGAGCTGTATCTTGTTGCGCTGTATGTCGAGGTTGTTCTTTATTTTCGGGAAGTAGAGTATACCAGTGAGATTGAAGGGGTAATCCACGTTGAGGTGAATCCAAAAGAGCGGCTCATCGGCCATCGGGAAGAGGTGACGATAGAACTCCTTGTAGTCCTCGTCTTTGAGATCGGCGGGCTTCTTTGACCAGAGCGGCTCTACACTGTTTATTATATTGTCCTCGTCGGTTTCCACTTGCTTGCCGTCCTTCCATTCTGTCTTCTTTCCAAAAGCAATGGGAATGGGCAGGAAGTGACAGTATTTGCGCAACAGGCTCTCGATTTTGTCTTTCTCGAGGAACTCTTGGCAGTCATCATCGATGTGCATCACAATGTCTGTGCCGCGTTCGGTCTTATCTACTTCTTCGATGGTGTAACTGGGGCTTCCGTCGCAACTCCATTTAACTGCAGGTGCGTCCTGATAGCTTTTGGTGATGATATCTACTTGTTTGCTGACCATGAACGAACTGTAGAAACCCAGTCCGAAGTGACCGATGATAGCATTGGCATCGTCCTTGTACTTGTCAAGGAAGTCGTTGGCTCCTGAGAAAGCAATCTGGTTGATATACTTCTCTATCTCGTCGGCAGTCATACCGATACCATTGTCGCTTACTGTAATAGTCTTTGCATCCTTATCGACGCTTATGCGCACTTTCAAATCGCCCATTTCGCCCTTGAAGTCACCTTTGCCTGCTAAGGTTTTTAGCTTCTGAGTGGCATCAATGGCATTGCTTACGATTTCGCGAATAAAGATTTCGTGGTCGCTATAGAGGAACTTTTTGATGACGGGGAAGATATTCTCGGTTGTAACCCCGATGTTACCTTGTTTCATATATTATTTCTTTTTGAATATTAGAAGTTTGAATATTTTAACTTAACTTCCGCTTTAACTATGAATACTATTAGATTTTTATTGCTATCTTGTCTTTGTTCTCTGCATCTATAACAGCTCTTAGCTTCATCTTAGGTTCATTTTCTTCACTCATCAGCATCTCACAAAGTGGATCTTCGAGCAGGTCTTGGATGGCACGTTTTAAGGGACGGGCACCAAATTGCATATCGTAGCCTTTGCGACCAAGCAGTTCGCGAGCTTCTGGAGTAATATCAAGGGTGTGTCCCATTTCGCTGACACGTTCAAGCAACGGACGTAGCTCGATGTCAACGATGCGCTGTAAGTCCTCCTGCGAGAGATGGTCAAAGTAGATAACGTTGTCCAGGCGGTTCATGAACTCCGGTGCAAACTGCTTCTGCAGAGCCTTACGTACGATGTCGCGATTTTGCTTTTTACTGGTAGTCGTGTCCTCTTGATTTTGGAATCCTATGCCGTTACCGAAGTCGCGTATTTGCTTCGAGCCGCAATTACTAGTCATAATGATGACGGTGTTGCGGAAGTCTATTGTGTTACCGTTGCCGTCGGTCAGACGTCCCTCGTCCATAACCTGAAGCAGGAGATTGAAGACATCGGAATGTGCCTTCTCTATCTCGTCGAGCAGGACAATGGAGTAGGGCTTGCGGCGTACACGTTCTGTGAGTTGTCCGCCCTCATCATAGCCGACATATCCCGGAGGTGCGCCAACCATTCGGCTGACTGTATGCTTCTCCATATATTCGCTCATATCGATGCGGATGATGGCGTCTGCTTTGCCGAAGAGCTCTTCTGCGAGACACTTCGCCAAGTATGTTTTGCCCACACCGGTTGGTCCTACAAAAAGGAAGGTTCCGATGGGTTTCTGTGGGTCTTTCAGTCCTACACGGCTGCGTTGGATAGCTCTTGCAACTGTGGCGACGGCTTCGTCCTGACCAATTACATGCTGCTTCAACACTTCTTTCAGGCTACGTAGGCGCTTGTTTTCTTCCTGACCGATACGCTGAACGGGGATGCCAGTCATGTTGCTTACCACATCTGCCACAATTTGTTCGTCCACCAGACTTCGTTCACTCTCGCTGAGGTTCTTTTCCCAAATCTGTTGAGCCTGTTCTAACTGTTGCTGAGCGATGCGGCACTTGTCGCGAAGGTCGGCAGCGTGTTCGAAGTCCTGATGAGCAGCAGCTTCATGCTTCTTCAGATCAAGCTCCTCAATGAGTTTCTCCAAATGGAGAATTTCTTTTGGTACAGGATAGTTCTGTATGCGCATACGGCTACCAGCTTCGTCAAGGACATCGATTGCCTTGTCAGGATAGCTGCGGTCGGTAACGTATCGCCCTGTCATCTTGACGCAGGCCTGAAGGGCTTCGTCGGTATACCGAACATTATGATGTTTTTCGTAACGGTCGCGGAGGTTCTGCAGTATCAGCAGGGTTTCTTCCGGAGTTGTTGGTGCAACTTGAACCTTCTGAAAGCGACGCTCAAGAGCACCATCCTTCTCGATACTTTTGCGGAACTCGTCGAGCGTTGTTGCACCGATGCATTGGAACTCACCGCGGCTCAGTGCAGGTTTCAGCATATTGGCGGCATCCATCGAACCAGCAGCATTGCCGGCTCCAATGAGTGTGTGTATCTCGTCGATGAAGACGATGACTTCGGGGTTTTGTTGTAGTTCCTTAATGATGCAGCGCAGACGTTCTTCGAACTGTCCGCGGTATTTTGTTCCAGCCACAACGCTGGCCAGGTCAAGCACTACAATGCGTTTATTCCAAAGTGTACGGCTGATTCTGTGGTCGATGATGCGCTGAGCCAGTCCTTCTACAATAGCACTCTTGCCAACACCTGGCTCTCCGATGAGGATCGGATTGTTCTTCTTGCGGCGGTTCAGGATTTGTGCTACGCGTTCAATCTCTTTTTCGCGACCAATGACGGGGTCAAGCAGCCCTTCTGCAGCCATTTGTGTCAGGTCTGTGCCGAAATTGTCGAGAGCAGGTGTCTTGCTGTCCTGCTTCTTCTGAACGCGAACAGGAATGACGTTGCCCTCTAGTCCTGCAGAAACAGGCTCCATATCCTCTTCATCGTCATCATCATCATTCCAGTTATCATTCATGGAGGAGTTAGAGGGAGTCTGTATCTTGTCATAAGTAATGTCCAAGCGCTGGAGAATGTCGCTTGCCTCATTATCGTTGGCTTTCAGAATGGCAAGCAGAACATGCATCGGCTCAATGCTCTCCGACTTCATCAAGCTTGCTTCGAGTTTGCAGAGCCTCATGATACGGTTTGCCTGCGTGTCGAAATTCATGTCGGCAGGAGTTGGGGATATAAGCACCTGATGCTGACGGGCTGTCAGTTCCAGTTGACTCTTGAGCGTGGTTATGCCATCTGGCAGATAATAAGCCAGAAGCTGTCTTGCCTTATTGTCAGTATGGCGCAGAATACCAAGCAGAAGATGAAGCGGAGAGACGCTGCCACAATGTAGCCGGCTGGCTTCTTCTTTGCTGAAGTTCAGTATGTTGAATGTCTCTGGAGAGAAGTTCTTCGTCATATCAGTTTTTCAGTTGTCTGTTGTCAATTGTCTATTGTTCAACCTTGTTCTACAAATATCATGCCAAAGATAAATCATGACAAATGTACAACTATTTAGGGAAACTTCCAAGAAATAAACTTAAAAATTAAATGTAAGTAGTGAACTTTTGTTCACTATGGTTGTTAGACAAGTTGACGTTCCGGAATGGTAAAGAGTATGATGGCAGGGTACTTCATCTAAAAAGTTCTTCTTTTGGCTCTCCGCAATAAAGAATTTCTCCACCGTTTCGACCTCCTCCTGGACCCATCTCAATTATCCAGTCGGCAGAGCGGATAATGTCAGGATTGTGCTCGATGACAATGATGGTGTTACCCTTATCGACGAGTTTTTCCAATACATTGAGCAGGACACGAATGTCCTCGAAGTGGAGGCCGGTTGTGGGCTCGTCCAGGACGTAGAGTGTGCGTCCTGTGTCGCGTCTGGCAAGTTCTGCAGCAAGTTTCACTCGCTGACTTTCGCCTCCAGAAAGGGTGTTGCTGGGTTGTCCAAGCTTGATGTATCCGAGTCCCACTTCCTGCAGAACCTTTACCTTATTCAGAATGATGGGCTGATTGGTAAAGAACTCCACAGCTTGATTGATAGTCATATCGAGTACGTCTGCGATGCTTTTGCCACGGAAGCGTACTTCGAGCGTCTCGCGGTTGTACCGTTTTCCCCGACATTCTTCGCAAGGCACGAAAACATCCGGTAGAAAGTTCATTTCGATGGTGCGGTAACCGTTGCCTCCGCAGCATTCACAGCGTCCTCCCTTGACGTTGAACGAGAAGCGTCCGGGCTTGTATCCACGGATACGTGCTTCGGGCAGTTCGACAAAAAGTTTGCGTATGTCCGTGAAGATATCTGTATAAGTAGCTGGATTAGAGCGAGGTGTCCGTCCGAGCGGACTTTGATCTACGTTAATGACTTTGTCGATATTCTCCAATCCTTCTATGGAGTCGTAGGGCAGAGGTTCAGTATGGGAGCGGTAGAAGTGTCTGCTGAGGATGGGGTAGAGTGTCTCGCTGATAAGCGAACTCTTGCCACTTCCGCTGACTCCAGTGATGCAGATGAGTTTGCCAAGTGGAATCTCGACATCAATGTTCTTTAGATTGTGGCCGCATGCTCCATGAAGTAGCAGTTTTCCTCTATCTCCTTTAATGGAGGGAGTATTTATTTCCTCCCCTTTGAGAGAGGCCGGGAGGGGGCTGAGTTCTCCCTTCATGTATTTTGCTGTCAACGTATTTGTCTTCAGCTTTTCAGAGTA
>JAGCNQ010000115.1 GCA_017645845.1 Bacteroidaceae bacterium | reverse complement strand
TGCCTTGACTGCTGCACCTGCAGGCACATCAAAGTATGCGCGGAAGCCCTTGATGCTGGCTTCTGGACCAGCCTTGAGAATCTTGCCGTCTGTGGTCACACCATAGATGTCGTCAGTGTCGGCTTTCTTCGTCCATTCGCCCGGTGCAACAGGAGCGTATGTGCCACGGAAATATGCCTTGTTCTTGAGGGTGTATGAACTCTTACTTCCGTCTATTTCTATGTCTTCCAGTTCAACTTCTGTGATGGCAACAGGCACATAGATGACGTAGGGCTTTGTTGCATTCAGCGATTCGACAGGAGAGAAAGACAGGTCGCCATCAGCATATTTCGTAAAGCCGTAGGCTCTGGTACCAGCTCCGAAGGTTTCCTCTACGTCTTCAATATCGAAGGGCAGGCAGAGGGTGTTCCAACCGGCTGCAAAGGTGCGCTTCAGGATTACCTTGTCAAACGAACCATCCATAATGGGGGAGGTGGAGTTCTCGTCAAGTACCATGCTGCCAGCCTCACCGATAGTGATGTCGAAAGTTACATCGTCAAGCGAAATCTTTGTTACGTTGTAGTTTTCGTCACGCACATTGAACGAGAGTTCGGTTATCTTTCCCGTATGAGTGCTGCCGACAGCCAGACTGGAAGCTGCAGCCACCTTGACTCTCATCAGCACGCCACTGTTGCCGTTGATAGTGGATTCTGGCGTCTTGGGAGTAGCAGCAAAGCCTGTAGCTGTGGTGGTAACGCCCAACCTGGAAATGGCAGTTACATCTTCGTCATACCAGGGATATCCCGGCTCTCCATCGGGGTCTTCAGCAAGTGAGAGTCCCTCTGGCAGGTCCACCAGGAACATGAAGCCCACATACGGGCCTGCTCCTTCGAGCGAATAGTTAATTTCCAGGAATGCCTCTCCGCCCTGGGGCACAGTGATTCCCTTCACGCTGACACTTTCTTGTGCGCAGACTCTACCCACTATCGCAAGCAGAGCCAATGTGATAAATGTTAGTCTTTTCATCATGTTTTTTATATTAAAAATGTTTGTGTTTCTTATATATTTTAAATTCTTTAATTCTTTGGACTTTATTTGTTTACCTAACTCACTTCACTCCCAAACTCTTGTATATGATGATGATAGCATCACTGAGGTCAATTGCTTCGTCGCCGTTCATGTCTGCGGCAGCTTCGTTGAAGTTGGCAGGAGCCATATGAAGCGAGTAGTATGTCACCATGATGGCGTCACTGAGGTCCACCTCGCCATCATTGTTCACGTCACCCTTCAGAACGGGCTGGGGATAAGTGAAGAAGAAGTCGTATGGGGTGTAGTTGGTAGCACCAAGCGTTGTGTCGTTCTCTCGACGGTCAAGGAGAGTCCACACGCCATCATTAGGCACTTCGCTCTGCGTATTGCTTCCCAGCAACGACCATGTGATAGGATTGCGGCCAGGGAACTTCTGGGTATCTGCGGCAGTGTAGATACGATAGCCTGAGAGTGTAACTCTTTCGCCTGCATCCATGAATATATATAATGTTGTGCCGGCAGTGAAATTACCGCAGTACTTGGTGTTGACACTGTTGTCGAAAAGGTCTCCCTGGTCGTGGTCTTTAATATACTCACCCGTGCAAGCATAGAGCGAGAGCGGTGTTATCTCATTGCCATTCTTGTCAAGAAGGTCGAACTCTGAGAACTGAATTATGGAACCGTCACTTATCGCATCGATTGCCAATTGATAGTAGCGATGTCCTGGCAATTCCTCCACAACAGTAACGGTACATGTGTCGCGCAAAGTCCTGCTGTTGGGGGCAGAGAGGATGATGTCCGCTGTACCCAAGCCCATAGCCACGACGTGTCCCTGCCCATCAACGGTGGCAACATTTTCGTCGCTGCTGGTCCATTGTAAGTTTGGATTCTGTAGGGCAATGGGGGTATAGATGGCATGCAATTGCAACTCATCGCCGGGCAGGAGCATGGCAGAATGTCTGTCTAACGCCAGCGACTCGAGAGCATGCGAGATGTAGAAGTCATAGGGCAAATAGTTGGTGGCTTGCATTGTCCAGTCATCCTCTTTTTCATCGATGAGCACCCATCCTTCATCATCGGAATTATACAACTTGGTATTGCTGCCATAGAGTTTCCATGACGACGGATTGCGATCGGGGTGTGACCCAGTGTCGTTGGCAGTGTAAATGCGATAGCCAAATGCATCGACTTCACGGCCCGCATCGAAGAGGAAGTAAGAATTCCCTGAGAATGGACCGCAGTACTTGGTATAGACATCGTTGTCTGTAGCATTTTCCCAACCCTCATTATTGTAGCCAGAAGGACCGTCATAGATATTCAAGCTTTCCACTTCGTTAAGCGACTCGTCCAGGATATCGAATTCTGAGAACTGGATGGTGCCGCTGCTGCCACCTTGCAGACGTGTAACGACGAGATTGTAGTAACGGTATTTCGTTGCTTCGGGATTGTAGTTTGTGTATTCTCCATCCTTTTCATATACTCTGCCACTTGTTTTGCGAAGGACAGGATAAGGATCGTGCTCACGACCATTGTCAAGGTTCTGACGCCACTTGTCACCACCTGCATTGTAGTTAAGCATGTAGCAAAGGTAGCCATTGTCAACCTGCTCGGGTGTCATGCTGTTGGTTAGTGTGGAGGTGGTATAGTCCCAACAGTTGTTGATAGAAAGGCTCTTGGTTGTGAAGGCGAACTCCTTGCCTTCTGCCGTGCCAGTAATGATACCGATATTATAGCTGTTCGACACAGTCATAGGGCAAGCAGACGGTCCAACAAGGGCTGCTGCATTGTTCGCTGCAGTGATGCCACCTGTGTTGCAACTGTTTGTAATGTTGAGGACTGCAGACGAATATCCGTAACCAACAAGTCCTCCTGCGCGGTTCCCTGAAGCAGTGACGGAACCATGATTTTCGATACCGGAGATGGAAGCGGTGCCGTTTTTGACATAGCCTACAAGCATACCGACATAAGTTCTTCCCTCTACGGAGCAATTCTCGTCGAAAACTATATTGCTTAACGAACAAGAACCCACGAAGCCGAAGAGGCCAATGTTGTCGTTGCCGCTGATGTGGAGGTTACGGATGGTGTGCCCCTTGCCGTCAAGACTGCCCTCAAAAGGATGTGTCAATGTACCGATAGGCAGGAAGTCTTCGTTGAAGTCCATCATGTCTATGTCGGTTACAAGCACAGCTTGGGCATTGGTCTTGCCATCTTCATTAACCATTTGGCTGAAGGTGCAAAGGTCTAAAGCGGAAGCTATCTGATAGATACCGTTCTCCTGATGTATCTTACCATAGGAGAGCATTTCGTCCATCCATGCAACACGGTCATGAACAAAGTCGCGTACACGATCCACCTCTGCTTCCCACGAACCAGGAACGGCAGGATTAAGCGATATTTCCTGGTTAAGGTAAGGCCAACGTATGAAGTTGAGAGTGGCAGACGCGCGTATTTCGTTCCGGAGCGAATCAACATCGGCAGCAAGGTCTTCTGGATTGAACTTGCCGTTCTTGCGAAGCTTTGCCCACATCTCCTGCAACTGTGCAAAGACCGATGGGTCGGAGAGAGCACGGGTGAGGAACTGATCCCAGTGACCCGTAGAACACCGCACTTTGTAGGTCCAATCCATGCGTTCGTTAGCAGGATAGGTAGTCCTGTCATTCTCAAGAGCAAGGTCTCCATCCCAAATGGGGCCTGTGTAGAAGTGGTCATCGCCGCGTTCCTTGAACTTGAAGACCTGACATATCATGTCGGTATTGCCATTGAACTCGCTTGCGAGAAACCATGAGAGGAACGATTCAAGATCGAGAACAGAGCGAAGTCCATTCTCTTTATCAGTATAGTTTGAACTGAAGGCAATATTCTCCATGTTGTTCCAGGTATTCTGGATGTACTGGATTTGTTCAGGCTGTATGACATCTTCGTCAGGTTCGTGTATGGATAGTTTGTTACCTTTCCCTGACAGAAAATGATTAGGTTCTGTATTGTAATAGTTGTCCAGTTCGACAAAGTAACCGCCCGTAATGGTTTCCTCGTCAATGTCAGCACTACCCATCTCGGTGATGTCGATGCGGTTCCTGTCTATAGAGACTGCATCTGCCAGGGTATAGGTGCCGCGATAATCACCATTAACTACAAGGTCAACCACTTGACTCCACGGCGTCCAATTCCTTTCGGTCCGCTTTGACATAATCCACGCTACGGGGTTGCGCATCAACGTCTTGTCGCGATAGCTATTGATGAGTACCCACTTCTTGCACTTAGTGGGCGACTCGTTGTGTCCTCCCCTCATTATATGGTGGCTCTTGCCGTCGTTGTACTTCATGCGGAACGCCTTGTTCTCCGAGGCTGTGGCAGAAAAGTTACCGCGAACACGGAACAGGATGGGATATTCCTGTATCATTGTGCCATCCTCATAGATGAGCACCGACTGCGATTCATATTCCACCTTGTTGTTTTTATCCGTTTCAGCTGGCAGAATATCGTCCTGTACATGGACGCTGAGTGTTGGTAGGTTGGTAATCTGATAGAACTGACTGTCATCACCTTCGCCAACATGACCATAGAACTTTAACTCGGCAACATAACAATTACAACTTCCGGGGGTGGATGCTGAACCCAATTCGCGCATACCTACATAACGGATATAACGGAATCCTCTGCTTACATTGATATCGACCCTCGTTTCTGTGCCATTGTTCGGTTTAGAACTGATGAAATAAAGAGGCACAGCATCCATGAAGTCAGGACTGTTGGCTCCCTCAAATAGGGTAAGCCACATATTATCCGCTTTGCCCGAGGCAGGTGTGTACCCAATACGGGTTATAATGTGAGGCTCTCCTAAGTCAAGTCCCACCCATTGCATTTTGCTTCCTGAAGCACTGTAATAGGTCGAGGCATCATTATCGAAAGCCATTGCGGCCTTCGATGCAGAGCCGGAATACATCAGCGAGCCTTCGAGAAGATGGTCCACATTGGCATCGTAGGCAAACAGCACGGTTGAAGTGAGCAATAAAAACAGCAGGGAGGAAAGCCTGCGAGGAAAGGACTTCAAAGTTACGAATTCAGAGTACTTCATTTCATTCAGGCGGCAAAGCCGGAGGATAGTTTATAGGTTATGCGCATATACGTATTTGGACAAAAGCGCCGCAAAGTTAGCATTTTTTACAATATGTTGCTGTCACAAAGCATAATTTTTAGGCTTACATCTTCCCTTCTCGGTACTGCATAGGCGACATGCCTGTCTGCTGACGGAAGAAGCGACCGAAATGCGACTGGTTCTTGAAGCCCATCATTGCGGCTATCTGCTTGACGCTCTTGCTGCTGTCGCGCAACATAATCTGAGATGAGCGGACGATCTCATCGCTGATGAGCAAGTTGGCAGTCTTGCCCGTAAGTCTTTTGCAAATACTGGAGAAGTACTTGGGCGTGATACAGAACAGACTTGCATATTCACACACATTGAGATAGGGCAGGGATGGGTCGTGCAGATGCTGCATAAACTGGCGAAGGATATTCTCCGCAGAGCTATACGTTTGGTGCAGCAGTTCCTCGGCATGGAACTTGCGCAGGTC
>JAGCNQ010000114.1 GCA_017645845.1 Bacteroidaceae bacterium | reverse complement strand
GAAGAACCAAGGCGTTGTGGCAGTCTTCCAAAGAGAACGCTTCGACCAGTACAGCAACTTCGCCCGTATAGGTGATGGCAGCCTGGGCGGTAAGGGACGTGGCCTGGCCTTCATCGACCACATCTTGGGACGCCATACCGACTTGAACGAGAAGGAGGGCGTCACCGTCTGCATCCCCAAGACTGTCGTGCTCTGTACGGACATTTTCGACGAGTTCATGGACACGAACGACCTCTACCAAATGGCACTGAGCGACACACCCGACGAAGAGATTCTGCAACTCTTCCTCCGTGCCCGCTTGCCCATGCGACTCGTGGGTGATATGGAAGCCTTTCTCGACGTGGTAGATGGCCCTATCGCCATCCGTTCCAGCAGTCTGCTCGAGGATTCGCACTATCAGCCCTTCGCAGGTGTCTATAGTACCTATATGATACCTGCAGCACACGACCGCTACGAGCGTCTCTCTATGCTCTCCGAAGCCATCAAGGCCGTCTATGCCAGTGTCTTCTACCGGAGCAGTAAGGACTATATGACGGCCACCAGCAATGTCATCGACCAGGAGAAGATGGCAGTCATCCTGCAAGAAGTGGTGGGCGAGGAGCACAACGGCCGCTTCTACCCCGTCATCAGCGGTGTGGCACGTAGCATCAACTACTACCCAATCGGTGAAGAGAAGGCCGAAGAGGGTACAGTCTCGCTGGCAATGGGTCTCGGAAAATACATCGTGGATGGCGGTACGAGCCTGCGTGTCTGCCCGGCACATCCGAATCAAGTCCTGCAGATGAGCGAGATGGAGATTGCTCTTCGCGACACACAGACGCACTTCCTGGCTCTGAGGGCCGAAAGCTCGAAGGAAGCAGGAGAGATGAGTGTCAACGATGGCTTCAACCTCATCAAAGTACCAGTTCGCCAAGCCGAGCAGGACGGAACATTGCAATGGATTTCCTCTACATACGACCCCGTTGACCAATGCATCTATGACGGCTTTTACGAAGGACGCAACCGCAAGATTATCTCCTTCGCTGGTGTATTGCAGAACAACATCTTCCCACTTCCGGAACTGATGCGAAAGGTACTGCAGTACGGACAGGAAGAGATGAAGCGGCCCGTTGAGATAGAGTTCGCTGTCAACCTGCATGCCGACCGCACTGGCGAGTTCTGCCTCTTACAGATACGTCCGATGGTAGATAACCGTATGGAACTGGACGAAGACCTCACCACCATCAGCGACGAGGACTGCCTGCTACGCTCACACAGCGCCATCGGACATGGCATTTACACCGATATCCAGGATATTGTCTATGTGAAGACCGACGGGTACACTCCCGCCAACAACCCCACCATTGCAGAAGAGATAGAGAAGATAAACAGGACATTCCTGACAGCCAACCAACCGTCCCGAGGGGAGGCTTCTGGTCATTCCTCTTTGGGGGAGACGGAAGGTGGAGGTCCTTATTTATTAGTCGGCCCTGGCCGTTGGGGAAGCAGCGACCCCTGGCTCGGAATCCCCGTCAAATGGTCGCATATCAGTGCGGCGCAGGTCATTGTGGAAGCAGGTTTGGACAGTTTTCAGGTTGATCCCAGCCAAGGTACGCATTTCTTCCAGAACCTCACTTCGCTGGGTGTATGTTACCTGACTATCAATGCGTTCCGAGGGGACGGCATCTATCGTCAAGAAATTCTGGATAAGCTGCCAGCCGTTCAGGAGACCGAACATGTGCGCCACGTCCGTATGCCAGCGCCTCTCACCATCAAAGTCGATGGCTGCAAGAAGGAAGCAGTCGTTTTAAAAGTTGATAGTTGAGAGTTTGAAGTTGAGAGCAACTGACTATAAACTCTTAATACTAAAATAGATATAAATTATGATATTTACCACCATCAGTGATGTGCTATGGACCTACGTTGTCATTACGATGCTCGTAGGGTGCGCGCTCTATTTTACATGGAACCTGCGAGCAGTTCAGTTCACGATGCTGCCGACGATGATCCGCAACCTGTTCAAACCCACCAGCGAGAGCAACGAGAGCTATGGAAAGATTAAGGTTTCGTCGTTCCAAGCTTTTGCCATTAGTCTTTCTTCAAGAGTTGGAACAGGTAACCTGGCAGGTGTGGCGAGTGCCATCTTCGTAGGTGGACCAGGAGCAGTCTT
The DNA here is from genome assembly GCA_017645845.1 of Bacteroidaceae bacterium. Taxonomy (GTDB): domain Bacteria; phylum Bacteroidota; class Bacteroidia; order Bacteroidales; family Bacteroidaceae; genus Physcousia. Next base: position 7,104 of record JAGCNQ010000114.1, on the reverse strand, counting down.
CTGGATGTGGATGATGGCGTTGCTCGGAGCAGCAACGGCTTTCATGGAAGCAACCCTTGCGCAACTCTTCAAGCGACATGGGAAGGAGAGTTTCTACGGCGGTCCTGCCTACTACATGAAGTACGGTTTGAAGCGTCCCTGGATGGGGATTCTCTTCGCTTTCCTCATTATTTATGGTTTCGGACTAGCCAACCAGCTTGTACAGAGCAATACACTTTGTGATGCCATCGGCGAGGCATTCAAAGTCTCACCTTCTCATGTAGCCATCGGATTGGCTGTGATGACGCTCATCATCATCTTTGGAGGCATACATCGCATAGCCCGCTTCTGTGCGACGATTGTGCCCATCATGGCATTCGGCTACATCCTTCTGGCACTTTACATCCTCATCGTCAATATTACGGAGATTCCCGCTATGCTAAGTCTTATTGTCCGCAGTGCCTTAGGATGGGAACAGGCTACAGGCGGTGCTGTGGGTGTCGCCATCATGCAGGGCGTGAAGCGTGGACTCTTCAGCAACGAGGCAGGCGAAGGCAGTGCTCCAAATGCTGCTGCAACAGCCACCATCCCCCACCCTGTCATGCAAGGCCTGCTGCAAAGCCTGGGTGTCTTCACCGACACAATCATTATCTGTACCTGCACAGCTTTCATTATCCTGTTGAGCGGCCTTTATTCGGAAGGCACAGACGGCATCATCCTCACCCGTCATGCAATGGACTACCATTTAGGGAGCCTCGGAACGTGGTTCCTCACGGGTGCTATCTTCCTCTTTGCCTACAGTACCATCATTGCCAACTACTTCTACGGTGAGACTAATGTTCGTTACATCAGCGATAAGCCCTGGGCGATTTTTCTGTTCCGCCTGCTGAGCGGCGTTGTGGTGTTGCTGGGTGGTTACATGACTTTGCAACAAGCTTGGAGCATCGTTGATCTTGCAATGGCACTCATGACTATCCTGAACCTCATTGCGGTATGCATGTTAAGCCGCTATGCTTTCCGCCTGTTGCAGAACTTTAGGGAGCAACGCCGCAACGGAACGGAGACGCCCGTCTTCAACCCCGACCTCTTCTCAGAAGCTGACCTGGAAGGTTGGAGATAGAAGCAAATGTCTTCACTAATTTAAGATAAAACAACGGACTCCAAAACCATGTTACCATGAAAACAAGACAGACACTCTTTTTCCTTTTTACTTTGTTCTGCATAAGAGCATGGGCACAGGGGAATCCTTATGGCATTGACCCTGTTCCACACTCGACACAGCAGACAGACCAGACAGCCATCGTCACCGAGACGGTGAACATCGTCGCTGAGGATGGTATAGACCAATACACTCTCGACAGAGCCGTACAAGTGCTCGAGGAGCACGGGAAACATCCCATTCAAACCTCCCAGGGGGATTCCTCTTCCTCGGAGGAGACAGAGGGGGACTGCACCATCCTTTGCCTTGGGGTGCAGACGAGTCTCGCTTCTTCAGGCAAATACGACCGGCACAACATCACAATCAGGAGGCAGGAAGGGACAGAGTTGGCTGAAATCCTCATCGTGGGCGAGAATACAGATGCCACATTCTATGGCCTGGCCTCTTTGGAACAGATTCTTGACTCGGATGCCGACAATATCGTTTGCGGTGAGATTCAAGACTATGCCGACGTGAAGAACCGCGGCATCATCGAGGGCTACTACGGTGTGCCCTATAGCGCCGATGTGACAAAAGACCTTTTCCGCTTCATGGCACGCTTCAAGATGAACATGTATATGTACGGCGCAAAGAGCGACCCTTATCATTCCCGTTACTGGGCCGACCCCTATCCGTCAAGCATCACCACGGAACAGCGAGAAATGGGCTACCTTTCGCAGCGTATGCTTCGTGAAATCACAAAAACAGCGCATCAGTGCAAGGTGAACTTCATCTGGGCTATCCATCCGGGCTCAGCTTTCACCAATTCCAGCAACACGGACGTTGTCTCGAAAATCATGACGAAATTCCAGAATATGTACAGGCTTGGTGTGCGTCAGTTGGGGTTGTGCGTGGACGATGTGAGCATTCCTACTGACGAATCCATACAGAAGCTCAATGCCGACCGTGTGACAGAACTGCAGAACCTCATTGACCAGAAGTGGAATAAAGAGGGAGTGGCTCCCGAGGACACAGTGAAGCCGCTGAACGTGGTGCCTCAGATCTATAACTTCAACCAATCTACTGCGGAGAACCGCCAGAAGTTCTACAATGCCCTGAGCAAAACGCCAGCGAAAGTGGATGTCTATATCACGGGAACGAGGACATGGTCGGTGCCAAACTCTGCTGACCTGCAGCAAGGCAAGAGCTACATGGGACGCGAAGTGGCTTGGTGGTGGAACTATCCCTGCAACGACCAGGATGCAACGAAGTTGTTCCCGCTGGACACCTATTCCAACTTCAACGTTCATCCCCGCATCAGCAGCTCCGCCCGCCTCGAAGCCAACCTGCAGGATGCGAAGACCATCCTCATCAATCCCATGCAGCAAGGCGAGGTGTCAAAGATTGCACTCTTCAGCATCGGTAACTACACTTGGAACACAGCCGCCTTCGACAATATGGCCTCTTGGGAGGCTGCCATTCCTGCCGTTGTGGGACAGGAACATGCTGCTGCTCTGAGACGCCTTGCTCCTTATCTGTGCTATTTTGACGCATCGGCCTTCAATACTCTTTCCACACACTTCAAGACGGCGCTGAACAATGGCAACGGTCCAACGGAAGCAATGCAGGCGGAGGTTCAGGACATTCTGGATGCCTGTGCGGATTTGTATACGATGGAGACATCCGAACGCGAAAGCGACCGGCTCTTCTATAATGATGTGCGTCCCTGGCTCTTAAAACTCGAAGCGATGGCGCAGGAAATTGCCAAGCTTTCGGAAGTGGTCATATCTCCCAACGATGACGCAAAGTGGGAAGCATTTGTGAAAGAACTGAACTATGTGGATGCTCTCAACACAAACGCACGCTTTGCCTTCAACATCCTGACTGGCATGGGCAGCAGTATCCGTCTGTCCACAAAATACGCAGAACCTGCTGCAGAATCGATGATGCCTTTCGTGGAATGGTTCTCGAAGAATGCCCTCGGCAAGGACTATTTCACGAACCTCAATCCTACGAGTCCCAGCTTTGTTGGTAGTCGTGAAGACATGGATGGCTCCGCTGCCCTCTACGCTTCCTCCGGCCAATCATACATCAAACTGCCCAATCCCATAATGATGTCCCAGGGTGACTATGCCGGTATCTCACTTCCCAGAGCAACACGCCTGGAAAGCATTGCCATAGCCGACACGCTTTGGGAACAATACGAAGTGTTCTGCTCAGCTAACGGAAAGCAATGGGTGGAAATGAAGAAGGACAATCCCCTTCCCCTGGAACACATCAAATACGTCGTCCTAGTCAATCCCTCTTCTGAGGCACGTTCCCTGAGTCTCTCCAGTACTGAGTTCAAACTCATGCTACCCCAGAAACAGACACCCTACTCAGCCACCACGCCGCAATGTAGTGCCGGTTTCTACGATGGTCATACAGAGAAGTATATGATAGATGGCGACTACACGACCTGGACCTGCATCAGACGAAATCAGGAGGACGGCGATGCCTACACAGTTAGGCTCAGGAAATCCACACCTGTCCATGATGTCCGTATCTGCATGGGAACGGTCAACGGCGACTATATGACGGCCGGACTTGTGCAACTTTCCCAGGACGGAAAGACATGGGAAAGCATCCCCATCAACGGCACCACAGACACAAACTATACGCTCACGAACGAGCACAATGTGAAATACAACGACGAGATGACCTATTGCGACTTCGACGGGCAGGGTAAGACTGCAAGGTTCGTGCGCCTTTACCTCTCCCAACCCAACACTTCGAATTGGCTCCGTCTCTATGAAATCGAAGTGAATGGCCGCGTTTACGAGGAAGCCTATCAAGGTCCTGCCGTTGATACTTCCGGCATGACGATTCCAGAGTTGACAGATGCCGAGGGTTCCACTTGTTACGTTCCTGCGAACACAAACAATCCGGGAGAAATCATCTGGCATCTCCGTTCGCTTCAGTATGCAAAAGCCCTCACTGTTTATCAGGATAGTGGTTGGGAAACGGATGCCATCTTGAGTGTCACAACTGGCGATGGTCAATGGATTGAGCTTGGCAGTTTGACAGGCTACGTCAGCCACTTTGACCTCTCTCCCTTCCCCTTTGCTACAGCCGTGAAAATAAGTTGGACATCAAAGGCTCCGCTTCTCTATGAGATTTCCGAAGAAACAGATGAAGGCACATCCGTTATCGTCACAGGTCTCGAGGAGTGTCCCGTATATCCCGAGTATTCAGATTACTCAGAAGGCTGGTACGACCTCAGCGGCCGCCGCATAAGTGGCAAATCTCTTCGACCTGGGATTTATATCTACAATGGCCGGAAACAAGTTATCAGATAAAACACATAACTCTCTATGAAAACATCCAAACATATCTTGAAATCAGTCCTGCTGATGGTAGTCTCATTGGCAATGATGTCGTTTAGGACAGTTGATGAACGTGCTGCTGAAGCACTGGCCCGTAGAGTGATGGGAACAAAAGCGAAAGCCGTAGTTTTTGAACAAACCGATTCACCTACAGATTCCTACGAACTGCTCCAGAAGGGTAAAAAAGTCCTCATCCGGGGAAATAATGCCAATTCTATGGCGGTTGGTCTGAACCGCTATATCCAACAGTATTGCCTGGCGAATGTCAGCTGGTTTGATTTCAATCCCGTAGAGTTTCCACAAACGATGCCCCAGGTTCCAGAAAAGGTATCGGGAAAAGTGGAAGTCCCTATCCGGTTCTTCCTCAACTATTGCACTTTCGGATACACGATGCCGTGGTGGAAATGGGAACAGTGGGAACGTTTCATCGACTGGATGGCGCTGAATGGCGTAAATATGCCACTTGCCATCACCGGTCAGGAGGCCGTATGGCAGAAGGTATGGCGCAAATACGGTTTGACCGACGAGCAAATCCGCGCCTACTTTACCGGGCCTGCCCATCTGCCTTGGCAACGCATGATTAATATCGACCGTTGGCAAGGACCGTTGCCTCAAAGCTGGATTGACGGACAGGCAAAGCTGCAGAAGCGCATCCTGAGCCGTGAGCGCGAGCTGAACATGACGCCCGTCCTCCCAGCCTTCTCCGGCCATATTCCCGCAGAACTGGAAGAGGCGGTTCCAGGCATCAAAACCTCGAAAGTGAACCGTTGGTGCAACTTCAACGAGAAGTACCGCTGCACCTACCTGAACCCTTCAGACCCCATCTTTGCCCGTATCCAAAAAGATTTCCTTGAGGAGCAAACCAAGATGTACGGAACAAACCACATATACGGTGTTGACCTCTTCAATGAAGTGTCGCCCCCATCCTGGGAACCCGATTCGCTGGCCAAGATATCAGCTGGTGTCTATGAGTCCCTGGCGAGTGTTGACCCCGAAGCCATTTGGCTGCAGATGGCCTGGCTTTTCATCAGCAACAAGAGAGCCTGGACGCCTGAGAGAATCAAGGCCTACCTCACCGCCGTTCCTCAAGGCAAGATGATTATGCTCGACTACGAGTGCGACTACACCGAGATTTGGCGACTCACCGAACATTTCTACGGCCATAAATTCATCTGGTGCTACCTGGGCAACTTTGGTGGAATGACAGAGATTGAAGGCGACTACAAGCTGAATGCAAGGCTGATTGCCGGTACAAAGAAAGAAGGCGGTCCTGAGTTCGTGGGCATAGGTTCCACGCTGGAAGGCTTTGGCGTCAACGAGCCCGTCTATGAAGCCTTGATGGCTCAGGCTTGGGATACAGGCGTAGGCTTCGACGAGTACATTGATAACATTGCCGACCGCCATCTGGGACATATTGACCCCACATACAGGGCATTCTGGCACACAATGGTGGACAAGGTATGCACGACCCACACCAGTACAGGCGCGGCTGGTATCATCAACGCTCACCCCAACCTGGAGGGCGAATGGAACTGGACCACAGAACTCAGGAAGGGTTACGACATCGCCAACCTGGACGAAGCACTGGCTCTGCTAGAGCAGGTGAAAGGCACATCCAACTATCTTAAGTTCGACCTTGCCAATACACGCCGTCAGTCGATACGCAACAGGGCCCTGGCTGTAAGAAAACGCTTTTCCGATGCCTACAAGGCTGCAGTTGAGCGAGAGAAGAACCAAACCAGCCCGACTTCCATTGAGCAATCGAAGGCCAAGGCTGCCGACAGAGAGGCAATGGTAGCGGCTTCGCAGGAGTTCCTGGGTATGTGCGACCAACTTGTCGCTGTGCTGAAGACCTGCCCCGAGTTCTCGCTCAACGACTGGATTCGCGATGCCCGTTCCTGGGGTAAGAACAAAGCTGAGAAGAACTATTTCGAGATGAACGCCCGTACCATCATCACAGTATGGGGCGACTCTTATCAGCTTTCGGACTATGCCAATCGCGACTGGGACGGTCTGGTGGAGACCTTCTACAAGGTCCGCTGGCAAATGTTCTTCGATGCAGTCTTGGCGGCTTATGATGCAGGAGAGCCATTTGTCAACCTCAGAGGGCCACGTGTCCCCAACGGCAAGACGAAGGAGGAATGCGAGAGAGCCCTGAAACTGGATGCAGAAATCTGGGATTTCGAAACCCGATGGGCACATTGGCAGTAGCGTTTAGCGGTTAGCGTTCAGCGGTTAGCGTTTTCGTTTTTCGTTAAGGTTAACGTTAATGTTAAGGTTTTAAAAGGTTCTTCTCCTCCCCTCGGGGAGGTTGGGAGGGGGTCCTCGACCCTTCACGTGCATAACCCGGGATTGTGCAAGTGTAGGCTCGGGGAGTCTGCAAAAGCAGGTGCGCGCGTCTGCTTTCTTAGACGATGCAAGGCTCGTGCCAGCGAGAGGAGAACCGAATCCGGATTTGGGTTATCCCGAGCGCCGCCGAGGCTCGCGCTGGATTTTTAAATCCAACGCAAAGGTACTACATTCCCACTGCGGTCTACGACTAAACGGCCACCTTTTTTATATGTTGTATAGCAGATTATGTCGGGGATTTTTTCTCAGAAAATCTGGTCTTGCTACAGTGCT
>JAGCNQ010000016.1 GCA_017645845.1 Bacteroidaceae bacterium | reverse complement strand
TTCTTGCAAGGTGGCGAAAATCATCTTAATTTTGCAGCGTCAATCTCTGAAACCACCTCAGAGTTGACGCTGCAAAAGGTTAGTGGTGGGAACCTTAAAATGATGATGCAATGATGAACACAGCACTCCAAGCCATCGCAACCAAGGCTCTGCCGGCTCTCTCTGGCGAGCAAGTGACTTACAACGCAGCCAAGAATGTGTTCCTGTCGCAGGGCTATACCAGCGCAGCAGGCAATATGTACTACAAGGCGATTCGTCTCTCGAACAGGCTGATGGTATACTACGACCTGGGACAGGGGTACGCCTATACCTTCCTGAACGGCATCAAGCTGTTCTGTTGGGACGGTCAGAAGGCACAGCTCATTGCTCAGAAGTACTGGGGTGGTTGTGACTACCGCATCTTCAACGAGCAGTTCGCCAAGGAGCAGAGCATTCTGATGCTGAAGAGTTTCTTAGCCTGAATAATTCATAAGGAGTGTCGTCATCCAATTCTCATGCCATATGATTGGTTCTATTCGGATGTGATAAGTGATTTCTGTTCCATAAGGTCATCAGTTTTTCAAGAATTTCTTTTCCTTTGTTGGTTCACGCGGTCATTTTCTGGTCTTTCGCTACTATTCTGGCACAAAGGGTTATACCCTTTTTTAGGGCAAGTCCGTTTTGTGCGAATAATTTTGGTGATATTGTTCTATGCCGCCATTCTTGTGAGAGCCGTCACCGTTTCTTCAAGATGCCTGTGATGTGGCGAGAAACTGATTTTGATGTACGTTTTCTTCTCTACGATATATACAGCACTGAGCATGATGCGCTTGATGAGGGAGTCCATGGTGAACCGCTCCGCCTGTGTTCCCTTGAACACGGTATGCTTCATCCTGTGTGCAATGACGAACGCTGCCGCATAGAGGAAGAGGCGGAAGTAGTTTGCGCGGTATGAGCTGCACGACATGCGGTCTGCCTTGAAATACTTCATGTCCTTTATCCACAGTTCCGTCTCGCCGCGTCCGCAGTATCGCTTGTAGACGGTCTCGGGCGAGTTGTTCCTGTTCTTGGTCACGACGAAGCGTATGTTGGTTCCTTCTGACGACACTTCTATCTTGGCGATGACCCGCTGGGCGTACTTCCATGATGCAGCCTTGTACTCCAGCTTGTAGTATCTCCTGACGACAATGCGCTCCTCCCCGGTGTCTTTCCTGTCTGCCGTCCTTTTCGCCTCGGCGTCCCTTTTCTGCGCCTCGGCCTTCTTCCTGTAGTCGTTCTCGGCACGTCGCCTCGGCTTGTCAACCATGGAGAGCAGTACGCTGTTGCCGGAAAGTCCTGTCAGGTAGCGCACGTACCACTTGTCATGTGCCCAGTCCATGAACTCATGGCTTGCAAAGTGGCTGTCGCCGCGAAGCTCGATGACCGTGTCCGGCCAGTGCCTGTGCAGATACTCCACCACGCGCTGCATGATGCGTGCCACGCTGAGCGACTTGTGGGTGCGGCCGGGCCTGAGCAGCGGGAGCATCAGCCTGCCCGTCAGCCCGTCGAAGATCAGCAGCGGCATGTAGCAGTACTCGTTGTAGTAGGCATTGAACAGGGTAAGCTGCTGTGCCCCGTAGGTGTTGGCGTTGGTGTCGTCGGCGTCGAGGATGACCTTCCTCGGAGCCTTGTCAAACGATGATATGTACTCGTCAAGGAACAGCTTGCCTATGCGGTAGAGCGTCCTGCTGTCAACGCTGTTCTCAAGACGCGTCATCGTGGGCTGGGAGGAAAGGTCGGCATCGGACGGCTTGCGGCCTACCGACATCTTCAGGGCGCTGTCGCCACGAAGCTGGTTGCAGTCGTTGGCATCCTCATAGCCGCAGAGTATCTGGCCTACACGCTGGCTCACCATCTCCATGTAGGTATGCCGGATGGATTCCTGCTTGCGGGCATCGGGAATGGACTGCCCGATTTTCCATGCCAACGTGTTACGCATGTTGCCCACAAACAACAAACCACCATTGGACGATATGTCGGGAGCATTGAAATCAACACGAATTTTCTTGCCAGAAACCATTTCAGGAAGAGAAAAAAGCATTTTCTCTTGGCTGTTTGAAGATTTTGAAGTACCTTTGCACATAAGAAGCGTTTATAAGTCCTTTTGGATTAAGCACTTAAAGGTACTAAATTTTGTCGAGATGACAAAGAAAAACGCTTCTTTTTTTGGTCTCTATGAATTATTCAGGTTAGAGCCTATTGATAATCGACAAGAAACGTTAGATTCTATCTGTACACTTCTTCAGGAGTTCAAAGAGCTACATGAAAAGTTTGTCAGCCAATTAGAAAAGCTGAATGCTACTATCTCTTTGAATTTGAAAACAGAAGATGATGTTCAGTGGCTGAAGATGTTCGCAAACATGATTTCGTCTGAGAAAGAGAGGGATGAACTGCATGAGACCATTTTATCATCATATAGTGAAGACATACTGAAAATGGATGTCAATGCCTATCGTAGAGAATGGGAAGAAGTAAAGAGCAAGTGGTTCTTGCCACGATATTTTGCAAAAAAGAAATACTTGAAATCCTTACAGGTCTATGGGCAGGTATTCGAATCAGGCGTTGAGAATATGCTGAAGCTTGTTGGTGATTATCAAAACTTCAAAAAGAGTTTGAAGGTTC
>JAGCNQ010000113.1 GCA_017645845.1 Bacteroidaceae bacterium | reverse complement strand
GAATTATGAATTACGAATTAATTTGTACCTTTGTGCAGAAACGAATGCATTTACTACTTATCAAACAATCAATTTATACTCATTATGGACAAAGTTAAACCTTATGTGATTGGTGTGGACCTGGGTGGTACTAACACCGTTTTCGGAGTTGTCAACGCTCGTGGCGAAGTCGTTGCTGAGAATAGTATAAAGACACAGCAGTACAAGACCGCCGAGGCTTTTGTTGAGGCTGGTGTCGCCTGTATGAAACCTCTGTTGGTACAGATTGGCGGTGCAGAGCAAGTACAGGGAATGGGCATTGGTGCGCCTAATGGTAACTACTACAACGGCACTATCGAGTTCGCTCCCAACCTTCCTTGGGCACACGAAGGCATTATTCCTTTGGCTGATATGTTCAATAAGGCAACAGGTATTCCTGTGAAGTTGACCAATGATGCCAATGCTGCTGCTATGGGCGAAATGGCTTACGGTGCTGCTCGTGGTATGAAGAATTTCATCGTCATCACACTTGGGACAGGTGTAGGTAGTGGTATCGTTGTCAACGGACAGATTGTCTATGGTAGTGATGGTTTCGCAGGTGAACTAGGTCATGTTATCATGGACCGCACCGAAAAGGGTCGCAGTTGTGGTTGCGGCAGAACTGGCTGTCTGGAGGCTTATTGCTCTGCTACTGGTGTGGCTCGTACGGCTCGCGAGATTCTCGCTACAACGAAGCGCCCCTCTTTGCTCCGCGACAAGCCTGCAGAGGAAATAGAATCTCTTGATGTCAGCATTGCTGCTGGTAAGGGCGACAAGGTTGCCAACGAGATTTTCCAGTTCACCGGAAAAATGTTGGGCGAGGCCTGTGCTGACTTTGCAGCTTTCTCAAGTCCCGAAGCTTTTATTTTCTTTGGTGGTCTCTGCAAGGCTGGCGATTTAATTATGAAACCCATAGAAGAGGCTTATAACAACAAGGTACTTAAAATCTTCAAGGGTAAGGCTAAGTTCCTTGTTTCTGGTCTGATGAACGCCAATGCCGCTGTTCTCGGCGCCAGCGCCCTCGGTTGGGAGGAATAAAAGAATTTAAGTTTATAAGTTCAAAAATCAAGAAAGTCCTCTTCCCTGTTGCTAAGGGGAGAGGGCTTTTTATTTATTGAATACAAAAAAAGAGGGTACCGCCTCTAACCATAATGGCTGTGAGCGATACCCTCTCGCATTAAAAACTTATGAAAACGGAATTACTCTTCTATTAGAGTTCTGCGAAGTACTTGATGGTACGAACCATCTGGCTGGTGTAACTGTTCTCGTTGTCGTACCAGCTAACTACCTGTACGAGGCTGTTGCCGTCTTCCATCTTGCTAACCATGGTCTGGTTTGCGTCGAAGAGGCTGCCGAACTTCATGCCGATGATGTCGCTGCTGACGAGCTTCTCTTCGGTGTAACCAAAGCTCTCGTTTGTAGCGGCCTTCATGGCTGCGTTGATACCTTCAACTGTAACCTCACCCTTAACAACTGCGTGCAGGATGGTGGTAGAACCAGTGAAAGTGGGAACACGCTGTGCAGCACCGATGAGCTTACCATTCAGTTCGGGAATAACGAGACCGATGGCCTTAGCAGCACCTGTTGAGTTGGGAACGATGTTTGCAGCACCGGCACGAGCACGCTGAACGTCACCCTTGCGCTGAGGACCGTCGAGAATCATCTGGTCGCCAGTGTAAGCGTGTACAGTTGTCATGATACCGCTCTGGATGGGAGCATAGTCATTGAGAGCCTTGGTCATAGGAGCGAGGCAGTTGGTGGTGCAAGAAGCAGCGCTGATAACGTTATCTTCCTTCTTCAGGGTCTTGTGGTTCACGTTATAAACGATGGTGGGAAGGTCATTGCCTGCGGGAGCAGAGATGACAACTTTCTTGGCACCAGCCTGGATGTGAGCCATTGACTTCTCCTTAGAGGTGTAGAAACCTGTGCACTCCAGAACTACGTCAACACCCAGCTGACCCCAAGGCAGCTCAGCAGCGTTAGGCATAGCATAGATGGTAATCTCCTTACCGTCAACGATGATAGAGTTCTCGGTAGCCTCTACGGTGTGCTTGTTCTCACCGAACTTACCAGCGAAACCGCCCTGAGCGGTGTCATACTTCAGGAGGTGAGCCAGCATCTTGGGGCTGGTCAGGTCGTTGATAGCGACTACTTCATAACCTTCGGCCTCGAACATCTGACGGAAAGCGAGACGACCGATACGGCCAAAACCATTAATTGCGACTTTTACGTTTGCCATTTTCTTTTTTTGATTAAAATTAAACGATATTTATTTAGTTTATGAGGTTGTGATTATTAATTTTATCCGCAATTGCAATAGTGTGCGGATTTGCACGCTGCAACAACGAGCATCAAAAACAAGTTTATTGATACAAAAATGACTCTTTTCTTCATTTTTCTCTCTTTTTGCGCTGCAAAGGTACGAAATTTTCATTGAACAATGAGCATTGAACATTGAAAAATTTACGAAAAGGAGAAAAAAACTGTAAACTGCAAACCGTAAATCACAAACTTTTTATACTTTTGTGGAGAAAAGTAACTTTTAACTTTTAATTCTTAACTCTTAATTACATTAAGTTATGTCATTTATTCAAGATTTTAAAGCGTTCGCGCTTAAGGGTAATGTGATGGACATGGCTGTCGGTGTTATCATCGGCGGTGCGTTCGGTAAGATTGTCAGCAGTTTGGTGGACGATGTCCTCATGCCGCTCATCGGTATGGCAACCGGCAATGTTGACTTCACCAATTTGACCTATCAGTTCGGTGAAGGCGAAGGAGCTGCTGTGCTCAAGTATGGACAGTTCATTCAGAACATTGTGGACTTCCTCATCATTGCGCTCTGTATCTTCTTCATGGTGAAAGGCATTGCTGCTTTGAACCGCAGCAAGGAGGAAGAGGCTCCTGCCCCTGCTCCAGAACCAAGTGCAGAGGAGAAGCTGTTGACTGAAATCCGCGATTTGCTTAAGAAGTAAAGGACCCTTTCCAAACCTCCCCGTTAGGGGAGGCTTTTTTTGTTTTTGCACATGGTAAAAAGATTTGTTATTCTCATGCTCCTTGCCCAATGTTCAATGGGTTGGGCGCAGACGGCTGCAATAAAGAGCCTTTATCGCACCGTTACTGATACTTACGAGACGAAGGCCGACTCCTCAACCAACGCCTTCATCGAGTCGTTCATGATAAAGAACAAGGGTATCTTCAACGACCGGTATCAGACGTATGCCTTCAATGCATACTGGACGCAGGCACACGCCATAGATGTCGTCGTCTATGCGTACCAGCGCTACAAAGGCATCAACACGACCCTTGCCCGTAAGTATCTCGACTATATCAAACTCTGGTATAAGAACAAGGCCAACAACTATTCAGGAGCAGCGGCCAGCAACACGACGACTCCCAACAGCGATACTGACTACAAAATGTTCGAGAATCCATACACCGACGATATGTGTTGGATTACACTCGCACTTTTGCACATCGGTGAGGCAACAGGTGTAAGTTCATATTCTATTGTTGCAAGAAAGGTGTTCGACAACTATATCATCAAACGTGCAAAAGAAGATACAGAGACGGGTGGCCTTTGGCTGCCTTGGAACACGGAAGCCGGCAGTGGGCCGAATGCTTGCACCCAGTCACCCGCAACTCTGATAGCGGCAAAGCTTTATCAGAAGTACGGTACTGCAAAGTATTTGGAGTATGCCAAGAAGCTTTACGCCTACACCTCTAAGAAGATTGTCAAGAGCGATGGGCGTGTCGAGGAGCCGCCTCTGACTTATACTCAGGGAACCTTTGGCGAGGCCTGTCGCATATTGTATCACATTACCGACGAATCGACGACGATGAAGAACAAGTACAAGTCGCTCGCCTATACATATATTAATT
>JAGCNQ010000015.1 GCA_017645845.1 Bacteroidaceae bacterium | reverse complement strand
TGTTCACTTCGGCATCGTTGCAGGCATCGTTCGCCCTGTGGTTCAGGGCTGTATAGTAGCGGCGGATGATTTCGTCCTTGCCGGCCTGCTGGCAGACCTCGTCGTTGCAGATACAGAAGCCCACCAAGTTGACACCCATGTCGGTCGGCGACTTGTAGGGACACTCGCCGTAGATACCCTCGAAGAGTGTGTTCAGCACGGGGAATATCTCCACGTCGCGGTTGTAGTTGATGGCCACCTTGTTGTAGGCGTCCATGTGGAAGGGGTCAATCATGTTGACGTCACCGAGGTCGGCAGTCGCGGCCTCGTAAGCGATGTTAACGGGATGTTTCAGGGGCAGATTCCAGACAGGGAAGGTTTCGAACTTGGCATAGCCAGCCTCATTGCCGCGCTTGCGCTCCTGATAGAGCTGGCTCAGGCAAACGGCCATCTTGCCACTACCGGGACCTGGGGCGGTGACAATGACGAGCGGACGTGTCGTCTCGACATAGTCGTTGCGACCAAAGCCATCGTCGGAGTTAATCAACGTCACATTGTTGGGATAACCCTCAATATTATAGTGGTAGTAGGCACGGATGCCGAGGTGCTCCAGGCGGTTCCGATAAATGGCGGCACTACTCTGACCGTTGTAGTGCGTGATGACAACGCCGTTTACCATAAAGCCACGCTTCTGGAACTCGGTACGCAGACGCAGCACATCCTCGTCGTAGGTGATGCCCAAGTCCTGGCGTACCTTGTTCTTCTCGATGTCAAGGGCACTGATGACAATGACAATCTCGGCAGAGGCGCTCAACTGTTGGAACATACGCAACTTGCTGTCGGGCTGGAATCCTGGCAAAACACGGCAGGCATGATAGTCGTCGAAGAGCTTACCGCCGAGCTCAAGGTAGAGCTTGCCCGAAAACTGCGCGATGCGCTCCAGAATGTGCTGCGACTGGATGGAGATGTATTTGTCGTTGTCGAATCCGTACTTCATGGCCTTATACTGAATTAAGAATTAAAAGTTAGGAATTAAGAATAGGCTTCTCAGCGAGTCAACTTAAAACGCTTGCAAAGGTACAAAATAATTCTCAATTCTTCTTTCTTAATTCTTAATTTCTTTGTAATTTTGTGCATTCAATTGGTAAATGGTAAATGATTAAATGGTAAATGAACTAATACATAAGTACTGCGAGGGCAATGAGGCACTGGAGCAAGTGCTGCTCCGACACAGTGGCGATGTGGCACGCCGCGCATTGCGCATCGCACAGGCACATCCCGAGTTGGAAGCTGACGAAACGTTCCTTTGGGAAGCGGCCATGCTGCACGACATTGGCATCACACAGGTCAATGCTCCCTCCATCCATTGCTACGGCACGGAACCGTACATCCGTCATGGCCTGCTCGGCGGGGAAATCCTCCGCAGCGAAGGCCTACCCCTCCATGCCCGCGTGGCTGAGCGGCACACCGGCACGGGACTCACGGCCGCCGAGATTGTGCGTCAGAACCTGCCTCTGCCTCATCAGGATTTCACACCGGAGAGCATTGAGGAACAAATCGTATGCTATGCTGACAAATTCTACTCCAAGACACACCTTGATATAGAAAAGACTCCGGAGCAGGCCATGCGCAGCCTGGAGAAGTTCGGCAGCGAAGGCATTGCTGTATTCAAGGCATGGATGGAACGGTTTGAATAGCTCAAAGTTCATAGTTATGAGTTGAATAGTTAAGAAAATGTAACAAAATGAAAAACTATGAACTATGGACTTTGAACTATGAACTAATTGTCGTACCTTTGCAAATCCTTTATAATAATATTGTATAGCGTTTGAAGGCAAGGTTATTATCGATACTGACGGCATGCTACGTTCTGGCATCACTGGCAGCCCGTCCTGCAGGAAGAGCAGTCTTCCCGCGGAATAGTGCTGACTCACTGGTGACGGACAGCATCCCTGATTCCGCCCAAGTACAGCCAATGCCTTTGCGTGGCTATACCATCCTGCCCGATACAACGCAAAAAGACACGGTGCCTGTCGATACGACTCCCAAGAGTAAGAATGCTCTGGATATGCCCGTCAATTATTCTGCTGAGGACTCCATTACTTTCGAATATGGCCGCTCCCGTGCCCACCTCTACGGAGGCAGCAAGGTCCAGTACCAGAACCTGGAGTTGGAGGCGGATCTCATCAGCATCGCCATCGACAGTAGCCTGGTACATGCCACCGGCCGTACGGACTCCACGGGAAATGTCGTCGGCAAACCGGTCTTCAGACAAGGTACAGACGAATATGAGCCGGACAGCATCAGCTACAATTTCAAATCACGCAAGGCTTTCATCTCAAACGTTTATACGCAGCAAGGCGAGGGATTCATGAAAGGTCTGGACGGCAAGCGCGACAGTGTCGGTACCATGTATGTGCAGAAAGCATTCTATTCGACCTGCGATGCCGAGCATCCCCACTTCTACCTCAACATGACAAGGGCCAAGATGCGTCCAGGCAAAGATGTCGTCTTCGGTCCCACCTACCTTGTCGTGGAGGACGTGCCGCTTCCGTTGGCCATCCCATACGGTTTCTTCCCCTTCAAGAGCAAGTACAGCAGCGGCTTCATTATGCCGTCCTATGGCGATGAAACTTCCCGCGGTTTCTACTTGCGCGACGGCGGTTACTATTTCGCTTTCAATGACTATGTCGATGCCAAGGTGCTGGGGGAAATATATACGAAAGGCTCCTGGGCCCTCTCTACACAATCCACTTATAAGAAGCGCTACCGATACTCCGGAAACCTTCTCGTCAGTTACCAGCACACCCAAACGGGCGAGAAGAACATGCCCGACTTCTCCATAACGAAAAGCTTCAAAGTAATATGGAGCCACCGACAGGACGCGAAAGCCAATCCGACACAATCCTTCTCGGCCAGCGTCAACTTTGCTACCAGCAGCTACGAGCGTAACAACCTGTCGAGCATGTACAACCCCGAGAGCTATACGCAGAGCACGCGAACCAGCAGCATCTCCTATAGCAAATCCTTTTCCGACATCGGTCTGACGCTGAGCGGCACCTTCAACCTCTCGCAGAACATGCGTGACAGCAGTATTGCCGTCACATTGCCCAACCTCACCATCCAGCTCAATCGTTTCTTCCCGTTCAAGCGGAAAAAGATGGCAGGCAAGGAACGATGGTACGAGAAGATAGGTATGAGCTACTCCGGTTCACTTACCAACTCCATCAACACGAAGGAGGACCTGCTCTTCAAGAGTAGTCTGGTAAAGGACTGGCGTAATGGTATGCGTCACCAGATACCCATCAACGCCAGCTTCCCTGTCTTCAAATACATCAACATCACCCCCAATTTCACTTTTACCGACCGCATGTACTCGAATAAGATCATGCAGTCGTGGGATACAGACCGACAAGCCGTGCAGCGCGACACCGTGTACGGCTTCTACAACGTCTATAACTTCACCATGAGCGTCGGAGCCAATACAAAACTTTATGGTTTCTATACACCGATGCCCTGGTTCGGCGGAAAGAAAATCAAGAAAATCCGTCACATGGTCACACCAACCTTGACCTTCAGCTACGCGCCAGACTTCAGCACAGCGACGTGGGGGTTCTATGACACCTACCTCCGAACAGACGCCAACGGTAACGTATCAACCGTCACCTATTCGCCATTCAGTAGCGGCACGTACGGAACTGCCCCCAATGGCATGAACGGAAGCGTACAGTTCGAAGTTTCAAACAATCTGGAGATGAAAATCCGTTCCAAGCGTGATTCCACCGGCGAGAAGAAAATCAGCCTCATCGACGAATTCGGTTTCTCGATGGGCTACAACATGGCTGCAAAGAGAAAGCCATGGAGCGACCTCAACACACGTATCCGTCTCAAACTCACCAAGAGCTACACCTTCTCCATGAACGCTGTCTTTGCCACATACGCTTACGAGTTCGACAAGAACGGAAATGTCATTGTCAGCGACCACACGGAGTATTCAAAGGGACGCTTCGGACGTTTCCAGGGCATGAACTGGAACTTTCCATACACCTTCAACAACCAAACGCTCAAGAAACTGCTGGGCATGAAGGACTCGGTATCGAAGCGCCTTGGCGGCAGAGGCGACGATGAGGATGAAGACGAAGACGAGAATGAGGACGAAGCAGACCCCAATATGCAGAATGTGGACCCGGATCGGAAGAAAGGTATGACCGGCGCAAAGAAGGGCGAGAAGGCCGAAGTGGACGAGGACGGCTACCTCAAGTTCAATATGCCGTGGAGCCTCACTGTCAGCTACAGCGTATCGATGCGTGAGAATACCAGTGCAAAGATTAACCCCAACCGGATGCGCTATCCCTACAAGTTCACGCAGACGCTGAACTTCTCGGGCAACGTCCGCATTGCCGATGGCTGGAACATCAACTTCTCCTCCGGTTATGACTTCAACTACAAGAAATTGAGTATGACGACCGTCTCGCTGTCTCGCGACCTCCACTGTTTCTCGATGTCGTGCAGCATGGTCGTCTCTCCCTACACCAGTTTCAATTTCATGTTTGCAGCCAAGGCCAGCACCCTTGCCGATGCCCTCCGCTACAAGAAGCAAAGTTCTTACAGCAGCAACATCGAGTGGTATTGATTTGGCGCGTCCCAATTTCATAAGTCATCATGGTGAGTTTTTAGTTTCGTCGCGACGACTTCTTAATTTCGTCGCGACGAATTTTCAAATTGGCTATAAAGGATAAAAAAAGCACCCTTATGAGGTGCCTGATTGTTGAGAAGAGATTGTGAAAGTACTCTTCAAGATTTTATTATCTGTTCGATGTAGTCGAGCACTTCGTCGCGGCCCTGTCTG
>JAGCNQ010000112.1 GCA_017645845.1 Bacteroidaceae bacterium | reverse complement strand
GAGCCGAAGAAAGTGACTAAGAAGGCTGAAAAGGCTGTCGTGGAGGAAGTAGAGAAGGCTGTTAAGAAGAAGACTGAGAAGGTCGCTGAAAAGAAAGAGCCGAAGAAAGTAGCGAAGAAGGCAGAAAAGGAAGTAGCGGAGAAAGTTGTGGATGAAGCAGAAAAGGAGGCAGAAAAGGTAGTTGAGGAAAAAGCAGAGAAGAAAGTAGCGAAGAAAACTACGAAGAAGGCAACGAAGAAAGATGTGAAGGAGGCAGCTCAGGAGGAAGAGGTGGTGGAAGATGAGAAGAAAGCCGAGAAGAAAGCTGCGAAGAAGAAATCAGCAAGGAAAGGTGCGTTGCTGTTGGACAGTATTCTTGACCTGAATGCCAACAATATATGGAATATGGATGAGTTTTCCATCGCAGAAACTTGGGAGAAAACACGCGAAAAAGAAGACTTCACCATCAGCGAACAGAAACTTCTCAACACCATACGTCTGGCTTTTGATGTGGTACACTATGATCCCGAAAACGAACGCGATGTTGCAAAGTATGAGAATGGGGGTTGGGCAAATGTGACACATTGCCAAGAGGCGAAGGGGTGTGTGGCTATCCGCCGCAAAGTTATCGAGCGTATTACCGACCTCAGCTACGAGAATATCAGGCACATTTCCACAGCGATGCTTCTGGAACTCATCAACCGCAACTTCGGCGGCGGATGGGACTCTATTGCTCTGGCGATTCGCGACATTATAGAGACGGGCTTCGAGATAAGCACTACTCAGTTGCCTCAGAGCCGTATCCACGCTCCTGGCGGCACAGTGGAGAAGAAGAAGGCACAGGGTTTCGATGTTCTGGAGATTCAGAAGGGAACATGGGTGGAAGCTATCTTCGCCAAGAAGAAAGACATTGTTGAGAAGATTCACATGGAATTACCTGAGCATGATGACGAACTGGAGTCTGGCGAAGAACCTGAAGAGGAAGACCTCGACAATGACGATACCTACTACAGCAGTTTGACACCCGAAGAAAATGTCGAGGAACTGGAAGAAGGCCTCTCTGTTGAAGACATCGCGGAAGGCGACGAGGATGAATAAAAAGCCCCAGTCGCCCCATCCTCTATATCTCTCTATATAGGTAAAATTTAGGAAAAGCTTCTTCTGCGGAACTCGGCACAGACGATGCCGGTAGCTACTGCAACATTCAGACTCTCAGTGGTAAGTGAACCAGCGGGGAAGTTTGGAACATAAAGGCGACGGCTTACAAGTTTCCTAACTTCCTCGCTGATACCGTTTCCCTCATTCCCCATTATAATAATGCCATTCGGGGAGAGTTCTTCCTGATATATGTTCGTGCCGTCCAGAAAAGTTCCATAGATGGGCATTTGCACTTCTTTGAGCACTGCAAGCAGATTGCAGTAATGTGCTTCTACTCTGGCTAAAGCCCCCATGCAGGACTGTACACATTTCGGATTATAGACATCTGCCGTCCCTTCGGAGCATATAATATAATGTATGCCGAACCAGTCGGCTATTCGTAGGATGGTACCCAGATTGCCAGGGTCTTGTACGCCGTCCAAGGCTATGACCAGCTGATTCTGCAATGATGGTGTGTCGAGTTTTCTTTCTGGGATAGGCATAACTGCCAAAACACTTTGGGGAGTACGTAACAGGCTCGCTCTTTCCAATTCCTCCCGACTGACTTCATCCACTTCTTTTGCCGCTCCGAGCAGATGGATGTTTTGTGCCAACCATTCTTTTGTCGCTGCGATATAGAGCGGAGCGGAGTAGGGGAGCAGTTCACCCACCAGTTTCGGCCCTTCTGCCACAAAAGCATTGTGCTGCAGACGGTATTTGCGCATCTCTAACGATTTAATCCACTTAATGCGAGCCTTACTTATCATTTTAAAATAAAGAATTAAAAAGAAGAAATAAGAATTAATTTCCTTGCAAAGGTAACAATTTTTATGGAAAACACAGGTCTCTATTAACTTAATTCTTAATTCTTAACTCTTAATTATTATTTTCTTTGTATCTTTGTCGCGTGAATTTCATTAAACGGCTCATAAAACCTCTGCTTCTGCTGCATTTTCTCATTCTTTTGAGCGGATGCCACACTTCGCGTTTCATACCGGAGAATGGGTATCTGCTTACGAAAGTCGGTATTACAAGCGAGGAAAAGCATATCGGGACCGATGAGTTACAGGCCTATATGCCTCAACGACCTAATAACAAGTGGTTTTCCCTCTTCAAGGTTCCCCTTGGGATTTACAGCCTTTCGGGCAGAGACAGCACCAAACGCTTCAACCGCTTCCTGCGTCATCTTGGTGAGGCGCCTGTCATTTACGACCGCGGGCGCACTGTTCAGGCTTGCACCAATATGCAGCTTAGCATCCGTAATATGGGCTACTTGAATGCCGAAGTTTTTGTGCAGGAAAAGCCAAAGCGGAATAAGATGAATATCAAGTATCACATTGTCCCGCATGAACGCTACTATGTCCGCGATTTCTCGCTCAATGTCCAGGACGAGGCGCTCGGTCGCATTCTCGATAGCCTTCATTACCAGCCAAACATAAATCGTGACGTGGATGGTAAGGTTAAGCCCTACAGTATCAATTCTTTGGAGTCGGAGCGTAGCCGGCTTTACGACTTGCTTGTGGAGAATGGCTTCTATAAATTTAATAAGGAGTATGTTCATTTCCGTGTTGACACCACCATTGGCCATCATATGGCTGATGTAGAGATGATTGTGCGTCAGACTCAGCAGGGTGTCGATTCCACCGATTTCTCGCATCACCAATATCATATCGGGAACGTCAGCTATGAGTTTCCCCAGGGGAAGTCTTTCCTGCGTCCGAAGGTTCTTCGCAATGCTACAGCCATCAGTAAAGGACAGCTCTATCGCGAAGCAGATATGCACGAGACATACGCCAGAATGACACGTCTGAGTGCTGTGATGGCAACGAATGTCCATATCAAGGACAGGGCGGATGGCAGCGATACGCTGGACGTTAATGTTTCCCTTACGCCCAATAAGCCCAATTCCTTTAGCGCGGAGCTGGAGGGAACGAACTCTGCCGGAGACTTCGGTGCCGCAGCCAGCTTGACCTATCAGAACCGCAACATCTTCCGCGGTTCGGAGCTCTTCAACCTCAAACTTCGCGGTGCTTTCGAGGCAATCAAGGGACTGAGCGGTTATGCCGACCAGAACTTCATAGAGTACAGTCTTGAGGGCGGTATCACTTTCCCCGACTTCAAATTCCCCTTCCTCCGCTCTTCGTTCCGCCGTAATGCGCAGGCTACAACTGAGGTCAATTTGGCTTTCGATTCGCAGGACCGTCCCGAGTTTCACCGACGGGTGCTGACGGGAGTGCTCCGTTACCGGTGGACACGTATGAACCGGCAGCTGCAACACCGTTTCGACCTCTTGGACCTCGATTATGTCTTCATGCCTTGGATAAGCGACACTTTCCGCGACAAGTATCTCAGCGACCCGCAGAATCGTAATGCCATCCTGAAGTACAACTACGAGAATCTTTTCATCATGAACTGGAGTTACCATCTGGTTTACAACTCCAGACCCCTCGGCGCCTCGGCTTCCAACTACGGCACCAATGCCTATACGGTACGATTGGGCATCGAGACGGCTGGCAACCTGCTCTACGCGATTAGCAACGCCACCAATGCCCAACGACATGCGGAAGGACAATTCACATATTTCGATATCGCCTATGCCCAGTACGCCAAGTTCGACTTCAGCTTCAGCAAGAGTTTTCTCATCAACAAGAACAACTCGGTGGCGCTGCACACAGCTCTTGGCATTGCCTATCCCTACGGCAATTCCACCATACTTCCTTACGAAAAGCGCTATTTCAGTGGCGGTGCCAACAGCGTGCGCGGTTGGAGTGTCCGCGAACTAGGTCCGGGTAGCTTCCAGGGTTCTGACGGACGCATCGACTTCATCAATCAGACCGGTGACATCAAGCTGGATCTGAGCGTCGAATATCGTACTCACCTCTTCTGGAAATTCGATGGGGCGGCCTTTATCGATGCGGGTAATATCTGGACCATCCGGAATTATAAGGATCAACCAGGGGGGCAGTTCCGTTTCGATGAGTTCTGGCGACAAATAGCTGTTGCCTACGGTCTCGGCCTCCGTCTCAACTTCAATTACTTCATCTTAAGGCTTGATGGCGGCATGAAGGCCATACATCCGGCTTATACCGACAGCCGCAGGCATTACCCCCTCGTACATCCCAGCTTCAAGCGCGACTTCTCCTTCCATTTCGCCGTCGGAATGCCGTTCTAATGGAAGTTAAGAAGTTAAGAGGAGATATTTGCGTAATATCCCAGTTTGTAGAAGGCAAAAAGTTTTTGATTTGGGTGCTTTCCAAGCAGGTTTGTACGCAGGAAGGGCTTACATATATTAAATAATGTACGCACAAAGCCAAGCACATGCCATCCCTTTAAGCGCATGGCCAATGCCGAGACGCGGACATTCTGCTTTAGTTCCATCTCCATCGAAGATAGTGTGCGCAGGGCCGTTTCAGTCTTTTCCAGAAAGACATCTGCATCCTCATAATCAATGTTCGTTAATTTGTTATCAATGTGGAGGATAGCAATGTTTCGCCTTTTCAGCTCCAAACCGAAGAGCGTATCTTCATGACCATATTCTTTCAGGTTTTCATCAAAGCCGATTGAGAGAAACAAATTTCGCTGAATGAGGAAATTGAAAGTCCTGAACTGAGCATAGGGGTAACGCTGGCGACGCTCGAGGGTCAAACGCTTTTCACCCTCTACCTCATAGTTGTAGCGCAGACGTGCTTCCGGACGAGGGCATTGGGGCAGATTGCCTAAGCCGCCGCAGATAACAGGGGCCGTTGTCCCTTCGGTTGCAGCCATATAGTCGGCAATGAACGTTGAACTGCGCACCTCTGCATCGGCGTCTATGAAGAGCAACCATTCGCCCTTCGCTTCGCGGGCCAGGGCATTGCGGATGGCGGCTCGCCCGAGATTGTGTTCGCTTCTTAATACGCGGGCTCTCCCGTCTGGAAACTGAGAATCAAAGACAGAAGAATCAAAATTGGCCGTCGAACAATCATCTCCAACGATTATTTCGCCATCTTCGGGCAGTTGCAACAGCAATTGCCTTACCAATTGACTGCAGTCATAATTATATGTTGGGATGAGTACTGAGAGTTTCATGGTGCAAAGGTACAAAATTAATTTCAAATAGCTATCCTTTCTTGCATAAATTGAGCGCAAACCCTCTGCCTCGGCTTCGGTGTACTCCACAATCAGACGTCCGTAGCGACCTTGTGCCGCCAAAGAAATAGCCGTGACTCGGCGTAAGTCCGGACTCAGTCACTAACCGGAAAAATCTTGACATAGTCGAAGTTCTCCAGATGGCCTTTTGAAAGGTTCCGGACTTTTAATGAGAAGTTCCGAACCTTTCACGAAAAGTTCCGAACTTTTAATGAAAAGTTCCGAACCTTTCCCTTCCCCATTAAATCGTGTTTTTTTGATGTTTTTCCCGCAAACCAAAACTCTGACAAAAATAAAATTCCCCGCTGCCGGAATCAACTCCACAGCGGGGAATATTTTATATTGTTTTGTTACTGACTAAACTGCAACGTGTGTCAGCGTCATATCTGTTTTACCAAACGTCTTCGGGATGCTCGGGATTGTCATAGACTTCCTTGGGGCAGTATTCCATATAGTCCATATAGAACTCCATTTCCTCGGAGTCCAGAACTGACTTGACCTTCATGTAATAGGTCTTGTCGGGGTCCATGGTCTGACGGACGATGATGTAGCGCAGGTTGGAGTTGCGGTTACGTTCTATGTCTCCAGTACTACCATCAGCCGTAACACTCTTGGCTCCCTTCATTACACCGTTGTTTCGCAGCCGCTTATCCACCTCGGCATCGTAATCGTCGTCGCCAGTATCCCTTTCATAGCCGACGTTCATGCTGCCTATGCCGCGTGTCAGGTTTACAGGGATGCCTGCAGCCGGAAGGCGATAGCGGTCATCCCCAAAGTAGAACTGTTGGATACCGCGGTCACCGTTGGGCAGGACGTCATAGCGCAACTCATAGGTGCCGCGCCGTGGTACGGGCGGTAGGGTAAAGGTAAGCTCATAGCGTCTCTTGGCCTTCATTTCGTCGCTATGGAGATTACACCAGTTGTAGCCGTATGCGTTCAGGTAGATGAAGACAGTCTGTTCGTTCATCTGCATGTTTTCGAAGTAATTGTATTCTTTTAATGTGTTGGGAATATAGACATCCTGATTCTCCTGGGCGGCAGAGCGCTTCAAGCGGATTTCATTGTTCATGGCTTCGGGGAAGAGCGTCATTCCGTCGAAACGCAAGCGTTGGCGAGCCAGGTCATCACGGACGGCATCGCTGTATGAGAGCGGGGCACCGATAGGATAGATGCAGCAATTGATAATGTCGCTCAGCACAGCCCTCTCCGGGTCTCTGTCCACATAACAACCTACTTTGTCGGGTTTGCACGATAGCTCATGATAGACACTTGTTCTGCCGTTATCTAGGGTGGGGAAGCGGTTCAGATAAACTCCGTTGGACTCGGCGCTCTCGTATATCTTGATGAGACGGCGCTTGCCCATTGTGGTGTATATCTCGTACATGGGAATGGTGTAGCGGTAGGGATTGCTGACACTGAACCCGTATTCGTTTCTATGGAAGACCAGACGGTCCGCTGGGGTGCGGAAGGGCAGGATGTGATAGGTGGTCCACTGATAGAGCAGGTTAGACTCCTCGTCGTAGTTCTCGTCGGTCGTAAAGACATCATCCCTGGAATACTGGTTGTTCGAGAGAATCCATTGTACGAGTTGGGGCAACAGTGTTGAGGAAGGGGCCTGCGGGTCTAACCCCTGCTCGCGCCAGAAAGTATCTGGCTCGGCAAAAATGGTGAAGCCGTAGAGACGATGTTTGGGCGTCGTGTTCTTTCCATCGGGCCAGTGTCCGTCGATAAACATAACATGTGTATCAGGAATATCGCCTCGCAGATAGAGGTTTTCGTAAACTTCGTCCCTGATTTTCGAGAGCGTGTCCATCAGTCCGCAGGCTTGAATCGCCTTCGCCATTACCAGGAAGCCCTCTTTTTTCGTATCTAACATCTCTTGCAGGTACATGGCGGCAGTAACATCCTTGGGCGCTATGACACGTTCCACCTGATGGATGACACCATTGGTTACCAAGATGTCCCGCTGTAAGACACTGAGCGGACAGTTGTTATTTATATAGATGGAATCGACCCCAGCGTACCTAACCGAGAGTTTTCTGTCGTTCATATTGTTGAGTGGGAACTCAGTGCCCGTCTCATGGGGGAAAGAATTTATTAAGTATGCTTCTTCCTGGTCGCCCGAGTCGATGATAGAGTTATATACAATCACACGGCGGATTGAGTCACGCTTATGCTCGCTGGAGAAAGCGTCCCATGAGGGTGCACTCAACAATGTAGAGTCTTCTGCACAGGTTTCCTCCAGGAATTTGTTGATTGCTTCGTTCGTCGGAGCAAAGACAGTATAGTGCCCTCGTGCGGATAATAACTGCCCTACGGTACTGGTGCTCCTAAATGAGATAGGAGTTACGCGCAGGAGTTCAACGTATTCGGAATATACTTCGTGCTTCTCCAAGTATTCCATCACGCAGTCGGATGTGAATACATACCTGGCTGAAGTGTCAATATTTTCGGTGCAACTCCAGCAGGAAAGCAGGAATAAAGTTGCGGTAAAGGCTTTGCCAAACAGGCTTTTCATAGAGTATGAGATTTGTTGTAGTTAGTTTTCGAGCACAAATTTACAATTTAATTCTTAAATATGACTTCTTCTTTCCTTTTTTTTTCATTTCTTTCCCCTAAAAAAGGAAGAAGACCATATTTGTTATATGAAGAGAAACGAGGCTTCCCCTGTTTTGCTATGTTTTAGAGTATATTTATATATGGAATTAGTGCTCTGAGAGAGTGGCACTCGATGAAATTTCGTCACAAAATTTGTCAGATTCAAGTTTTCTATATACTTTTGTGGGTTCAAACGCTATTTATGATTAAAGGGCAAAGGGTATTTTTGATTAAGAGGCATCCGATGGGGAGATCCTATCTGGCAATATGTCTGTTTGGGCTTATCTTTTCGGTCAGGCCTCTGAATTCTATTGAGTATAATCACGAAAGGATACATGCAGCGCAACAAAAGGAGTTGCTCTACCTTCCCTTTTTCCTCTGGTATGTGATAGAGTGGCTCATTCTGCTTATCAAATATCGGGACAGCAAACAAGCCTATTTGAATATCCGTTTTGAAAAGGAAGCATATAAGCATCAGGATGACTTGAATTATTTAAAGAAGAGAAAGCATTATCACTATAAATAGTTGTTCCGGTTTTGTACATTATCCAACTGTTCCCTCATTAAAGAGTTAAAGAGCGATGGGGCCTGCTTTTGCACAGAAATAAAAGAATAAGTGAAAACTCTAAACTCTAAACTTTAAACTTTAAACTTTATTTCGTATATTTGCGCCCTGAATTAAAAAGAGTATATAAGAATGTTAAGAATAGCAGTTCAGTCGAAGGGACGTCTTTTTGAGGATACGATGTCTTTGCTTGCTGAAGCAGGCATCAAAGTGAGTACCAGTAAACGCACTCTGCTCGTTCAGAGTAGTAATTTCCCGGTGGAGGTCCTTTACCTTCGCGACGATGACATACCACAGAGTGTGGCAAGCGGAGTTGCCGACCTCGGTATCGTGGGACAGAACGAATTTGAAGAGCGGGCCGAGGATGCTGAGGTTGTTCGTCCGCTGGGGTTCAGCAAATGTCGTCTTTCGCTGGCTGTACCTAAGGGATGCGGTTACTCCGGGCTGAATTGGTTTAAGGGTAAGAAAATTGCTACCTCGTATCCCAATATCCTGCGCCGTTTCATGCAGGAGAACCATATAACAGCTGATATTCATGTCATTACCGGTAGTGTGGAAATCAGTCCGGGCATCGGGCTGGCGGATGCTATCTTCGATATTGTCAGCAGTGGTTCCACGCTTGTCAGCAATAATCTTGTGGAAGTGGAAACCGTGATGCAGAGCGAGGCTCTGCTTATTGCCAACAAGAATCTGGATGCCGAGCAGCGGGCAATCCTTGACGAGTTGCTGTTCCGCATCGAAGCCGTCAAGAGTGCTGAGGACAAGAAGTATGTCTTGATGAATGTTCCCACAGATCGTTTGAATGACATTATTGCTGTGTTGCCAGGTATTAAAAGTCCGACAATAATGCCCCTTGCCACAGAGGGTTGGAGCTGTGTGCATACTGTTATTGAGGAGAAACGCTTTTGGGAGATTACCCGAGAACTGAAACAACTTGGTGCAGAAGGTATTCTTGTGGTACCAATTGAGAAGATGATACCATGAAAATATATACTTATCCCACCATCGAAGAGCTTGATACGCTTCTGAAGCGTCCTGTTCGGAATGCTTCGGAACTGAACGCCACCGTCTCTGCCGTTTTACAGGATATTAAGGAACGTGGAGATGTGGCTATCCGGGAATATGAAGAACGTTTCGACAAGGTGTGCCTTACTGATTTAGCTGTTTCCGAGACCGAGATGCTCGCAGCTGAAGCATCTGTTAGTGAAGAACTCAAGGAGGCCATTCGTTTGGCACATCGCAATATCGAACGGTTCCATGCGGCTCAGCGCTTTGAGGGAGAACACATACGGGTGACTGAAGGCGTGGAATGTTGGCAAAAGTCTGTCGCTATAGAGCGTGTCGGTCTTTATATCCCAGGAGGTACAGCTCCTCTTTTTAGTACTGTGCTAATGCTTGCTACGCCTGCAAAGATTGCTGGCTGTCGTGAAATTGTGCTTTGCACTCCTCCTGCCAGAGACGGTAGTGTTAATCCTGCCATCCTGGTCGCTGCCCGCATTGCAGGAGTCAGTCGTATCTATAAAATCGGTGGTGTGCAAGCTATCGGTGCAATGGCTTACGGCACAGAGAGTGTTCCTAAGGTTTATAAGATATTTGGGCCCGGCAATCAGTTTGTCATGTGTGCTAAGCAGCAAGTTAGTTTGCACGACGTTGCTATCGATATGCCTGCAGGCCCAAGTGAAGTAGAGGTACTTGCTGATGAAACGAGTAACATTATGTTTGTGGCAGCCGACTTGCTCAGTCAGGCTGAACACGGCACAGACAGCCAAGTGCTTCTCGTTTGCAAGAGTATTGAAACGGCCCAGAAGGTGGAAGTGGAGGTGGAGCGTCAGTTAGCTCTGCTGCCAAGGAAGGAAATTGCTGCCCAAGCCCTCATGCATAGTAAAGCCATTGTGGTTAACAATGACGATGAAATGATGGAAGTTACGAATCGCTATGCTCCGGAGCACCTTATCATCGAGACAGCTAACTATATGGAACTTGCGCAGAAGGTTGTCAATGCAGGTAGTGTCTTTCTTGGTTCCTTGACACCCGAGAGTGCAGGCGATTATGCAAGCGGTACCAACCATACTTTGCCTACCAACGGTTATGCTGTGGCCTATAGTGGTGTGAACCTCGACAGCTTCTGCCGTAAGATTACCTTCCAGCATATACAGCCAGAGGGTATCCGTTCAATAGGTCGGGCTGTAGAGATTATGGCCGAAGCTGAAGGACTGGATGCACATCGGAATGCAATGACGTTGAGGAGAGAGACATTAGGTATTAAAGAATAAGGATTTGAGATTCGGAATTATGAACTTTGAACTTGAAAAACTTGTTCGCCCGAATATATGGGCTTTGGAACCATATAGCTGTGCCCGTGATGAATTCAAGGGTATGGAGGCACATGTATTTCTCGATGCCAACGAGAATCCGTACAATGACCCCATAAATCGTTATCCTGACCCTCTTCAGGAAGAACTCAAACAGCGTTTGGCTCCGTTCAAGCACGTACGTCCTTCGCAGATATTTCTTGGCAATGGAAGTGATGAGGCCATAGACCTCGT